>JAISOY010000222.1 GCA_031275285.1 Bacteroidales bacterium
ATGTTCAAAAATATACGACATACAATTCCAAATCTCTTGAAATTGGCGATTATTGCGATAATATGAATACGTTAAATCTTTCTGTCGGTTTTACGTTTCATAGAGCAAGATCACAAAAATAATTGATATATTCCCGTGGTTCAGGATATTTTTTATTTTTATTTGTTCTATCAAACCAAGTATTTATATTTACAGATCTGCTATAATTAATCTCATGAAAAAGCACTACACAATTTTTTTTCGTATTTTTTTAATTTTGTCGTTCTTCTTTTCCCTTTCTGCAAGTGCACAGGATATGTTGGTAACGAAAAGTATGGACACGCTGAATTGCAGAATAGGCAAACTCGAAAATGACAAATACCTTATCTCTTTTTATAGGAACAATCGGAAAATGGAAGGTTATATACATAAAGATTCCATCCTGTTCCTTGAAAAGAATGTATTCCGTAGTCTCAGAAGCAACAGGCTTCTTTTACATCCTATAACCGATTTCTCCATTGATGCAGGTGTTACCCATCAATATGGAACATTTCAAATAGAGGATGACCTCACCAGCAAAAGTAATTTCGGTGCCCGGACGGGTTTCTACATAGGTGCCGATGTGATTCTTTATCCGAACGAACATATAGGTTTTGGTGTAAAATACAATTTTCGGTCACTCTTAGGCGGGGATATTCTTTATCATTATGCCGGTCCATTGATGAGTTGGAGGATATGGGAAAAAAATAATAAAAATTATTGGTTCCTCACTGCTTCTTTCGGATGGGCAAAGATGATACAAAAAAATGCGCCCGTTGAGGGAATACTGGAACGGCAACGTATCAAATATATGTCCGCAAATACTTTTGGAGGTGATCTTTCCGTAGGGTATCATTATAGGTTATCTCAAAGGGTATCTGCCAGAATAAAATTATCCGGAATCATTGGCTGGCCGAACCGTGTAACTGTCCGTGATGCTAAAAAATATTCCTCTTATGGTCCCGTTAAAATAGGTGATTATTGTGATAATATGAATACCTTGAATCTTTCTGTCGGTTTTACATTTCACCGAATAAGACCGTCATATTAAAGGCCTGAAGAAATTCAGTTTTTGTGTAAATTTTTCTGGATGATTCAGACATTATCAAGGGAGTAAGCCTATATTTAGTATTTTCAGAAATTGGCTCCAGATACATAGTGTCATATAGTTTCAGAATGGTCGTGTGTCCTGGTATTTTTCGTTGTAAGCATTTAAACCCGTAATTATTCACACATTTTTGCTTCCTTTGCATCAAAATTCGTTAAAATAATAACTGGTGATTTATTTAACCCGTCGAGAAGGCTTTAGCGCCGCCCACCGGATGTTCCGTCCTGAATGGACTGAAGAAAAAAATACGGAAACATACGGAAAATGCTCCAATCCAAACTGGCATGGACATAATTATATTTTATATGTGACCGTCAAGGGAGAGATCAATCCTGAAACCGGATATGTCATCAACCTGAAAGATTTGAGTAAACTGATCAAAGAACGAATTATTGAAAGGATCGACCATAAAAATATCAATCTGGATGTTGATTTCATGCAGGGAAAGATAGCCTCTTCCGAAAATATGGCTATTGCTATTTGGAAAGAACTTGAACTTCCTGTTGCAAAGCTTGGAGCTTCTTTACATTGTATCCGGCTTGAAGAAAATGAAAATAACTCTGTAGAACTAATCAATTACAGACATGAATAAGACTGAGCAGCTGCAACAGCTATATGCAGAAGTTCTTCGTACCATCACACCCGATCCCCAAAAAGAAGGACTTGAAAAAACCCCTCTGAGAATTGCGCAGTCGCTCCAATTCTTAACCGAAGGATATAATCTGAATCCCAGGGACATTATTTGTTCCGCACTCTTTCATGAAGATTACCGGCAGATGGTCCTTGTAAAAGATATAGAAATGTATTCTATGTGCGAACATCATATGTTGCCTTTTTTCGGGAAAGCCCACGTTGCCTACATTCCTGACGGAAAGATTACGGGTCTGAGTAAAATAGCACGTGTAGTGGATGCTTTTTCCCGCCGGTTACAGGTGCAAGAACGCCTTACCATGGAAATCCGTGATTGTATTCAGGAAGCGCTCAACCCTATGGGAGTAGCTGTTGTTATTGAAGCCCAACATCTTTGTATGATGATGCGCGGGGTACAGAAACAAAATTCAGTCACGACAACATCTGCTTTTACCGGAGTATTTTTAAAAGACCATCGCACCCGTGAAGAATTCATTCATCTGATTGGCAAAAAATTACACTAATCTATTGTTTTCAATATGATCCGGAATACGGTTCCTTTTTCCGGGTCAGAGCGCAAAACAAAAATTTTACCGGCATGGTAATCTTCTATAATACGTTTGGTTAAAGATAGTCCTAACCCCCACCCTCTCGATTTTGTTGTATATCCCGGTTTAAAAACCGTCTTATATTTTCGTTTGGGAATACCTTTTCCCGTATCACTTACATCAACTGTTACCCGGTTTTTATAATGTTTCAGATCGATGCTGATTTGCCCGGCACCTCCTACCATTGCGTCCAATGCATTTTTACATAAATTCTCAATGACCCAACTAAAAAGAGATTCGCTCAACGGTACCATAACAGGATCAGCAGGAGGATCAAAGCAAATAGTTACTTTATCGGATGAACGCTTCCGGATATAATTCAAGCTTCGATCAATTGCCTGACCAAGATCTGTCATCGGAGTAGCGGGTTTTGATCCTATTTTCGAAAAACGTTCTGTTATGGCGTTAAGCCGATTAACATCCTTCTCCAACTCATTGACCAAAGACTGGTCTTCTACCTGCATTTTTAACATTTCAGTAATAGCCAGCAGTGAAGAGATCGGAGTACCTAACTGATGGGCCGTTTCTTTCGAAAGCCCGACCCAAACCTGATTTTGTTCGGATTTACGTGATGTATTGAATGCAAAGTATGCAATCCCTACAAACAACATAATGATTCCTAACTGAATATAGGGATAATAAGATAATTGATAAAGAATAGAAGAGTCATCATAGTAAAGATACTGTACATGGTCATAGAAGCTTATGGTGATCGGCTTATGTTTACTTTTCATATGCTCCAGTTGTTGAAGCACATAATTCTGATTTTGTGTTTTTTTAGGATCAAGATTCATGAAATCAAGAATATTCATGTCTTTATCGACCTGAATGACCGGAATAGTTGTATTATCTTCAATCACCTGAAGATAAAATTCAAGATTAGGATCTTCGATATCTGCTTTTACCACCATACGGTTAGCTTCAGCCCATAATTCAATTTTTTTCCTTTCTTCGGCCGCCAGTTTTCTAATCAGGTAATCGGTATATAATAACGAACCGAGCCCAATAGCTATGGCACAAATGAAAAGAAATATCTTCCATTTGGATCGCAAATTGTATATATTCATCTTACATACAACGATTTAAAAAGATTACTATAATAAAGCATATCTATTAAACGTGTATGCAATTATTTTATTGCGTCAACCTACGTTCCTGCTTTATCTCAAAAGTCTTTCCATCTTCGGCCGCTTCTGTATTTTCAAAAATAGCGCGGGCCTCCTGCAAGTGTTGTACTGTATCCCTATAGCGAGATGAAAAATGCCCTATCACCAACTTGCCTGCATTGGCTGCTTTAGCAACTTTAGCAGCCTCTTCAGCCGTAGCATGAAAAGTTTCTTTCGACCGTTCCCTTTCATCATTGGCATAAGTTGCTTCATGATAAAGCAAATCCACATGCTGCACAATTTCATGTAAATGTTCCAGATAAACAGTATCGGAGCAATAGGCATAAGAACGAACAGGTAAAGGAGGGTGGGTTAATTTGCGGTTAGGAATTACTTTTCCTTCTTCCGTAAGAAAATCCCCGCCTTCTTTAATCGCCAGTATATCCCGTAACGGGATCTGATAAAACGAGATCATATCTTTCCGGATATTCAATGGTTTCGTTTTCTCCCTGAATAAATATCCCCTGGTTGGGATACGGTGTTTCAACGGAAAGGATACTACGGAAAAATGTTTGTTCTCATAGACCATTTCAGGTTCATTCCCTGTTGATACGTGAAAATGAACAGGAAATAATAATGGTGTAAAGAATTTCGATTGTGCGGTCAACCACTCATCTACCTGGACCGGTCCAAAAATATCCAGTGGTTCAGTACGTCCCAATAAATTAAGGGAAGACAGTAAACCGGGAAGACCAAATACATGATCACCATGTAAATGGGAGATGAATATTGCTTTTAATTGATTTATCTTTAAATGAAAACGCCGGAGTTGTATCTGTGTTCCTTCTGCACAATCAATTAAATACAGGCACTCTCCTAATTGTAGCGCCTGTGCCGAAGGAAACCGCTGTGATGTCGGCAATGCTGCACCACTACCCAAAATTGTTACTGAAAATACCATCCTTATTATCCTTCATTTACAATTATGAAGGTCTATAAATTAAATAAATCGGTAACCAATAACCCTTTATCAAGGCTATGGTCACCGATTCATATTATAACATTTAGCTATTAAGCCTTTTCAATCAATGCTACCGCATCCTCAATAGAGGAAGTGATGTTCAACACCGTGTCAAGTTGGGAAATGGTAATTAAACGTTCAACGGCATCATTCAGTCCGGTTAAAACGAACACGCCCCCGGCATTTTTACACAACCGGTTGGCTACGAGAATTGAGCTCAAGCCAGAAGAGTCACAATAACGGCATTTGCTCAAATCAAGAATTACATTCTTTTCACCATTACCAGATATCAGCACTAATTCGGATTTAAGGTTTGGTGCAATATGTGTATCCAATTTCTCTTGCAAAACCCTGATTAATGTATAATTAGGTTGTTGTTCTACTTTAAAATCCATAACTGAAATTTTTTAGCATTGTTTGAATATTATTCTTTATCTGATTTAGGAGCAGCCTTTTTTCTTGACTTCTTCTCCGGCACATCAGCATTCCCTTCTACATTTTCATCATTTGCTTCTACAGGTTTTTCTTCTTCAGCCACTTTTTCTTCAGGGGCTTCATTTACTTCTTCTGCAGGTGCATCTGATTTTTTAGCCTTCACGGGAGCGGGAGCCTCTTCCTCAGAAGTTGCTGCCTTTTTCTTACGGCTTTTCTTCTCTGTTGCTTCCATCTCTTCCTTCAAAGCTGCTAATTCAGATATATCACCAAAAGTGGTCTTTTCGAGGGAAGCTTTCAACTTTTTAGCTGCCATCTTGGTTTCATCACCGGCTGAACGTTGCTTACCTGTAGAAGTAACACTTGTATCCTTCCTCAAATCTTCAAACACACGGCTATGGGACAAAATGATACGTTTTGATGATTTATTAAACTCTATTACTTTAAAGTCTAACTTTTCATCCAACTTAGCAGAAGTACCATCTTCCTTCACCAAATGTTTCGGAGTTACAAATCCTTCTACACCATATGGAAGTGCAATGATGGCTCCCTTGTCGAAAATCTCCACAACCGTACCTTCATGGATAGAGTCCACGGTAAATATGCTTTCAAAAACATCCCACGGATTTTCTTCCAGTTGCTTGTGACCCAGACTCAAACGGCGATTTTCCTTGTCAATTTCAAGAACGACAACATCGATATCCTCACCTATTTGTGTAAATTCAGAAGGATGTTTTACTTTCTTCGTCCATGACAGATCTGAAATGTGGATCAAGCCATCAACACCTTCTTCAATCTCTACAAATACACCAAAATTAGTAAAGTTACGGACTTTGGCAACATGTTTAGACCCGATACTGTATTTCTCATCGATCTGATCCCAGGGATCAGCTTTGAGTTGTTTGATACCCAGCGACATTTTCCGGTCTTCACGATCCAATGTCAATACCTGTGCTTCAATGGTATCCCCTACTTTCAGGAATTCCTGTGCACTTCTTAAATGTTGCGACCATGACATTTCCGATACGTGGATCAAACCTTCCACACCAGGAGATATTTCAACAAATGCGCCATAATCAGCAATCACCACTACTTTTCCGGAAACCGTATCCCCTACTTTAAGATTCGGATCAAGAGCATCCCACGGATGCGGCGTCAATTGCTTCAATCCAAGGGCTATCCTCTTTTTTGCATCATCAAAATCAAGGATCACCACATTCAATTTCTGATCCAGTTCGACCACTTCTTCGGGATGCGAAACACGTCCCCAGGAAAGATCGGTAATGTGTATCAATCCGTCAACACCTCCCAGATCAATGAATACCCCGTATGAGGTTATATTCTTAACAGTACCTTCAAGTACCTGTCCTTTTTCCAGTTTAGAAATAATTTCCGCTTTTTGTTGTTCCAATTCAGCTTCAATCAATGCTTTATGTGAAACCACAACATTTTTGAATTCATGATTGATCTTAACAATCTTGAAATCTGTTGTCTTACCAACAAAAACGTCATAATCACGAATCGGTTTTACATCAATTTGCGATCCGGGTAAGAAAGCCTCAATGCCAAAGACATCTACAATCATACCACCCTTCGTACGACACTTGATATAACCTGTGATTACCTCATCATTTTCAAGAGCCTGGTTAACCCTATCCCATGAACGCATAGAACGTGCCGTACGATGAGATAAAATTAACTGTCCTTTCTTATCTTCCGAACTTTCAACATATACTTCTACAGTATCACCTACCTTAAGGTCGGGTCTGTAGCGAAATTCATTCATGCTGACAACACCTTCCGATTTAAAGCCGATGTTTATTACCACTTCACGTTTGTTCATGGCAATTACCGTTCCGTCAATGATTTCATTTTCGGTGATGGATGATAATGTTTTATCATACATCGCTTCCATCTGGGAACGTTCACCTTCCGAATAAACATTAGGAACATTTGAATAAGTATCCCAATTAAAATTCTCAAGGGATACACTTTCTTTTTTAATTTTCTTGATTTCCTGAACTACTTCTTCTGCACCTTCATCTTCAAAGTCTTCCTCTTCTTCTGTAACATCTTCCTCTTCCGGAATTACAGTTTCAGATTCTGCTACAGCTTCTTCAGCCAATACTTGATTATTTTCCATTTCGAGCTCTTTTTCCAGCTCTTCCGATTTTGAATGTGTTGTCATTAAAAAAACTTGTGTTAAAAAATTAATGAATTAGACTTTATGTTGTTTATTTTGAATTTGCAAAGGTAAAAATATTTACCATATTTTCCACATAAAAATCATGTTTTTAGAAAAAACTTATAGATTTTTTCCTTGAAACATTTTTTCAAAAGAAAAAATAGCTACTTTTGCAGCCTCAAAAGAATGCCCAGATGGTGGAATTGGTAGACACGCTAGTTTCAGGGACTAGTGTCCGCAAGGATGTGCAGGTTCGAGTCCTGTTCTGGGTACAAAATTCCAGCCCAGGTGGTGGAATTGGTAGACACGCTACTTTGAGGGGGTAGTGGGCGATAGCCCGTGTGAGTTCGAGTCTCGTCCTGGGCACCACAAAATACCAAGAAGTTGATCGTCAATTCCTTGGTATTTTTTTTCTTACAGGAATCTAATAAAATTTCTCCAGACATATCAACACATTTTAATACGTTAAACACGATCTAATATGTACTAAATTATTATTTTGTTTAACAGCATCCTAAAAGTACCAATAATAATTTTCAGTTATAACCCGATATTTCGGTATCTGGCATCTTATTTGATATTTTTGCAAAATTAATACCTGCACTTTTTGAAGACCATGCAACCCGGCATCTGAAAAATGAAGAAATACTGGCAAATATTACGGAAGTATTGGTGGAGTCTTATACTCTGTCCGCTTCTGGTATTGGTTTTCGTAGTATGTGAAACGCTACAACCTATGTTGATGGCACGAATAGTGGATGATGGGGTCATGCTCAAAGATATAGACATTATCACCCGCGTAGGACTTTACATGGTGGGTATATCATTGCTGGGGCTTGCAGCAAACATTACCAATGTATACATTTCGTCGAACACCTCCGTGGGGTTCGCAACCGACCTGAGGACTCTTCTGTTCAACAAAATCCAAACGCTTTCCTTCGCAGAGATCGACAAATTCAATTCTGCATCACTTATAACAAGGCTGACGAACGACATCACCCGGATACAGCAGGTAGTATTACTCGGCCTGCGCATTATGTTCCGTTCGCCAATGATGCTTATCATGGCATTCGTTTATGTGCTTCGCATCAACTCAGGGCTGGCTATTATAGTAGCCGCGTCAATTCCAATCCTCGGCATAGCTGTATATTTCATACTAAAGAAAGGCTTCCCGTACTTCCTGCGCATGCAGAAGAAAGTGGATAGCCTGAATGCCGTGGTCAGGGAAAACCTCATCAATATACGTGTAGTGAAATCATTCGTCCGCGAACGTTATGAATCCCGTAAATTCTCGGCAAGCAATAAGGACCTGCAGGATGTGTCGATAAGGGCTGCAAATATCATTGTGACCATATTCCCGGTAATGCAGCTGGTGCTGAACCTCTCGGTGATAGTGGTGCTTTGGGCAGGTGGTACCCAGGTCGCAAGTGGCAACCTTAAGGTGGGTGAACTGGTTTCGCTGGTTAACTACCTCATGCAAATCCTTATGTCGCTCATGATGATGTCTATGATCATCATGAATATAGCACGTGCATCAGCTTCATCCGACCGTATCCTGGAAGTACTGGACACAGAATCATCACTGAAAGATAGTCCTAAAAGTGTGACAGACAACAACAAAATCACACAAGGCAGCGTAAGCTTCAAAAACGTAAACTTCCGTTACGCCGGCGCCGGCACTGACGTATTGTATAATATAAACTTCGACGTATCCCAGGGACAGACAATCGCAATTGTCGGGGCCACCGGTTCAGGTAAGAGCACCCTGCTGCAGCTTATACCAAGGCTTTACGACGCCTCAGACGGATCGGTGTGGGTGGACGGCCACGATGTCCGTAATTATCTGCTGGATGAACTACATCATAAAGTCGGAATGGTGCTTCAGAAGAACGTACTTTTCAGCGGAACAATAGAAGAGAATATTCGCTGGGGCAAGAAAGATGCAACAATTGAAGAAATAATGGAGGCTACCAAAGCCGCCCAGGCTCACGATTTCATCATGTCTTTCCCCAATGGTTACTCAACTGTACTGGGTCGTGGCGGAGTAAACGTTTCGGGCGGCCAGAAACAACGTATCTGTATAGCGCGCTCACTGATTGCCCGGCCAAAAATCCTGATACTTGACGACAGCACCAGCGCAGTAGATACCGACACGGAAAAAAAAATGCGCTCCGGACTGAAAGAATATCTGGGAGACACAACGGTATTCATTGCCACCCAAAGAGTAAAAACTATGGAAGGGGCTGATAAAGTGCTGGTACTCGACGACGGCACGATAGAATCGTTTGATACGCCTGAAAAGCTGCATGAACAATCGCGGATTTACAGGGAAATTGTCTACTCGCAACAAATGGCGTTTTAAAAAGGATAAAGCAGATGGCTCACGGCGGTAAAAATAAAGGTTATGTAAAACCGAAGGAAGGTAAAAAAACTTTCCTCAGGCTGGCCGCATACCTTGGCGACTCGAAAGGTAAGCTATCGGTTGTAATGGTGCTGGTTGTGATCTCGATCGCATGTAGCCTGCTGGGTTCTTATATGCTGCGCCCTATAATCAACGATTATATCATGCCCGGCGATATACCTGGACTGCTGCGCATGCTGGTCATCCTGGCCGGCATTTATCTGGCAGGAGTGGTGGCAGCATTCATACAATACAGGATGCTGAACAGGATAGGCCAGAAAACAGCCGCTCGCCTTCGTATGGAGTTATTTACCAAGATGGAGACGCTACCGGTGAAGTATTTCGACACACATCCTCACGGTGACCTGATGAGTCGTTATACCAACGACATGGACCGCATAAGTGAAGTACTTACCGACAATCTCGCCGATATGATCTCAGCAGTGCTGTCTCTCACAGGTATTCTCGTACTGATGCTCATCATAAGTCCATTATTAACGCTCTCGATGTTCATTATAGTGCCGGTCATGCTTCTTTTCGTAAATATCATCGCTAAAAGAAGCCGTAAATATTTTACGGCCCAACAAAATACGATCGGTGACGTGAATGGCTATATAGAAGAAATGATCAGCGGCCAGAAAGTGATTAAAATATTCGGACAAGAGAAGAAAGTAGAAGGGGAATTCGATGTGCGGAACAAAACCCTGTATGAAAAATCACGTAAAGCCCAGCTTTTCTCGGGAATGATGATGCCCATCATGCAGAACTTCAACACGCTTAATTTTGTAGTGGTCACTATTGTCGGCGCATTGTTGGCTATATACAGAGGGTTTGACGTGGGTGGCCTTGCCGCATTTTTGCAGTACTCACGCCAGTTCGGACGTCCGATTACCGATATTGCATCGCTCTATAACAATATCCAGTCCGCTATTGCAGGCGCCGAACGAGTCTTTGATATACTGGACCAGCCATCAGAACCTGCTGACCCCAAAGATGCCGTCCACCTTGTCATTAACGAAGTGAAGGGTGATATCTGCCTCACCGGTGTTTGGTTCAGTTATGATCCTGAAAAACCGGTGCTTAAAAATATCTCATTGCATGCCCGGCCAGGTGAACGAATTGGCCTTGTGGGATCGACGGGTGCGGGGAAAACCACTATACTCAACCTGTTGCCCCGGTTTTATGATATCGATAAGGGAGACATCACCATAGACGGCATACCGATAAAAAATATTGTCCGACGCGATCTGCGGAGCTCGCTGGCTATAGTATTACAGGACACCCATCTTTTCACGGGAACGGTAACCGAAAATATCCGTTTCGGAAAACCCAAAGCCACCCGTGAAGATGTAATAGAAGCGGCAAAACTGACCTCAGCACATTCGTTCATCAAACGATTACCCCAAGGATATGAAACCATTTTGGAGAATGACGGGGAAAACCTGAGTCAGGGGCAACGTCAGTTACTCAATATTGCGCGGGCAGCAGTTTCCGACCCGGCTATACTCCTGTTGGACGAAGCTACCAGCAACATAGATACACGTAGTGAAACCCTGATACAGGAAGGTCTGGATAAACTGATGGAAGGACGTACCAGCTTTGTGATAGCTCATCGTCTATCCACAGTGCGTAATCTCGACCGCATACTGGTACTCGAGAACGGGGAAATAGCAGAAGAAGGCAGTCACACCCAACTTATGGAAAAACAAGGCATATACTATCACCTCTACCGCAACCAATTTGCATAGGCTATTGAATTGAACGATTTACAAAACGGTATTACAAAAATACAACATGATATTCTATCAACAGGATCTTTATTGATCCCATTAACGAATATATAATTTTAAAATATGGATTTTACTTATACGGGATACAATAGCTGCCTTTACTGATTATAAAATACTTTCCAGGGCATCCCAACCTTTATTCTTTAAAGGATTCCGTAATCCCATTCATCTCCTTATCAAAGTAAAACAGACGATTACTTGTCTCAACGACACCATATAAGTCCTTCACCTGATATTTATTTCGTATTTTCCAACCGATATGTTCGCTTTTATATCTGGCCTTAAAGTTATCTTTTAACCCGATCAGCCGTTCCGCATATTTTATTTCCAGTTGGGATAACCGCATATAGGAAATCGCCGTTTCTTCATCTTTATCGCTCCATAATCCGGCTTTATTCTTATGTATATTACTCTTCGATAACCATAATTCTATGGAATCGGATATAAATACAAAAGCAGGGTCATCCGAATAGGTGGAAAACAAACTATCTACCTGAGTAAAGGTAATGGAATCATAACTATTGGGATAGGGATATGTCGACTCACCCCACTCTTTCACAAGGATTTCTGCCTTTTCCTGCAAAGGCAACGGATTAGAATGACAGGACATCATCCCGATCACCAAAACTACTATAGCCAGACTTTTCAACATCATTGATCCAATAGCATGTTACTTTTTATTACATAAAATAGTGAAAGCCGGGAGGTATTACAAGCTTGCTTGCAAATGTCCGAGGCGCATCCTATATTCTATACAAATATATCTAAAATTATAGCAGTTGATCACACTTTTCCTATCTTATTTAACATTATTTACCAAAAATCAACGAAATTTGCTCCCAGCCAGCCGCATGGCATTAGAAATTAAACGCGTAAAATTCAATATATTACCAATCAATGATTGTATTCCTATGAAACGAAGCATGTAAATCAGAGATTTACGCCATAAGGAAATTTAACATGCTGAGTTCCATACGTACATAAAAATAATATATCATATGAAAAGAGTGATGATAATCAATGGTGGACCACGCAAAAAATTCAATACATCAATATTACTTGATGAAGCTGCAAAAGGAGTCAGAGAATCAGGGGCTGAAACCGAGACCATCCACCTGTATGATTTTGAGTACAAAGGTTGCAACAGTTGTTTTGCATGTAAACATAAAAATGCTACATGTAAATGGAAGTGTACGCTAAAAGATCATCTTTCACCCATTCTCGAAAAGATATTAAGCAGTGATGCTGTTATATGCGGATCTCCCATATATTTGGGACAAGTAACCGGAATGACCCGTTGTTTCCTTGAACGACTGCTTTTTCCGTTATTATCTTATGAAGACAGCAACAGAAATTTTGCCGGAAAAATCCACAGTGCGTTCATTTATACAATGAACCTTGATTATGAAGAAGCAATAAGGAGAGGTTACGGGTATATTTTTGCCACCAATGAAAGATATATGCGGAATCTTGGAGGCACATTCGAACAACTGATCATTGGAGATACGTACCAATTCGACGATTACCACAAATATGCAGCTGCACGCTTCGATGAAAAGCATAAGGATCATATCAGGAAGACACAGTTCCCTATTGATCGCCAAAAAGCTTTTGAATTGGGCCGAAAGATAGTTTCCGGAGAATAGCTTCCGAATATCTGTCAGGATAAATATCCAACCATTGAGTTATCGTGACAATAAATCAAACAGATAATTCCCCATCAATTGATTTTTATTATTATTTTTGTGCTTTATTTAGTAATTATCTTATCATTTAATAATAACATCATGGTTTCATACAAAGATTTAGGCTTGGTTAATTCGAAAGAAATATTCGATAAGGCCTTTAAAGGTAGATATGCCATCCCGGCATTCAATTTCAATAATATGGAGCAGCTACAAGCCATTGTTTCTGCATGTGTTGAGACAAAATCACCTGTTATTTTACAGGTTTCGAGCGGCGCACGTAAGTATGCTAACCAAACATTACTTCGTTATATGGCTCAGGGAGCTGTTGAGTATGCCAAAGAACTTGGATACAATATTCCCATCGTTCTCCATCTGGACCATGGTGATACTTTTGAACTATGCCAGTCATGTATTGAGTATGGCTTTTCATCAGTAATGATCGACGGATCTCATCATCCGTATGATAAAAATGTGGAATTAACTGCAAAGGTAGTAGAGTACGCACATAAATATGATGTTACCGTTGAAGGTGAATTAGGTGTATTGGCCGGTATAGAAGATGACGTTGTCGCAGAACACCACACTTATACCGAACCGGACCAGGTAGAAGACTTTGTAAAGAAAACAGGCGTTGATTCGCTGGCTATTTCAATCGGCACTTCGCACGGAGCCAACAAATTCAAACCTGAACAGTGTACCCGTAATGCCGACGGTATTCTGGTTCCTCCGCCGTTGCGTTTTGATATCCTGGAAGAAATTGAAAAACGGATACCAGGATTCCCTATCGTATTGCATGGTGCTTCTTCGGTTCCACAGGATCTTGTCGCTACCATTAATCAATATGGAGGTAAACTTAAAGATGCGATCGGCATTCCCGAAGAACAGTTGCGCAAGGCTGCTTCATCGGCTGTATGTAAAATTAATATCGACAGTGATGGTCGTTTGGCTATGACAGCTGCAGTACGTGAGGTTTTTGCTCTTCAGCCAGCCGAATTTGATCCTCGTAAATATTTAGGTCCTGCCCGCGATTCGTTGAAAAAACTTTATATTCATAAAGTAAAAAGTGTACTGGGTAGCGCAGGAAAGGCCTAAGATTTTTATATTAAAATAATAAATAAAAACCTTTCCTGCATAGGAAAGGTTTTTATTTATCCGTTTTTCAACCAGCTATATTACCTGTTCGCAATAGCCTGTGACGCGATTGAATATATCCGCTCAAGAATTTCTTTACGTACCGGTTGTTCCGCTTGTTGAAAAAAGCCAGCAATATCGGCGTCCATTAATGCCTGGTTATTATAACAGGCTTGTGTTTGTTGTGAACCGGAATAATGCTGTGATAAAAACAGAAGAGTAAATTTCTTAGCCATAGGCAACATAAATTTTAAGTAAAACTTTACTTGAAAAACGAGTTTTTATTTCGATTATTGTATTTTTTTCAAAAATATTTATCCAATTAAGGTATGAAGAGAGTCTTAATACTTGACAGAGATGGGACATTAGTCATAGAACCACCCGTTGACTACCAATTAGACAGTCTGGAAAAACTGGAATTCTATCCCAAGGTATTCCGGAATTTATACTTCATACAAAAAAAGCTGGATTTTGAATGGGTGATGGCGACCAACCAGGATGGCTTAGGTAGCGCCTCATTTCCAGAAGAAACATTTTGGCCGGCACAAAACAAAATCATACAAACATTTGCGAATGAAGGGATCATTTTCGATGATATCCTGATAGACCGTTCTTTTCCTGACGAGAACAAACCGACCCGAAAACCGGGTACGGGAATGTTCTGCAAATACCTGCCTCCCGAATATGACCTGACCCACTCATTTGTCATCGGCGACCGGGTCACCGACATTGAATTAGCTAAGAACCTGGGCTGTAAAGCTATTTTATTGAATGACGGAGCACTTCTCAAAGATCATCCGGAATTACATGAGACCTGTATTCTTGCTACTACCGATTGGGATAAGGTTGCTGAAATCCTTTTTGCAAAGGAGCGGCGTGCTGTTATTCAACGTACCACAAAAGAAACAGACATCCATGTGGAAATTAACCTGGATGGAAACGGGGTATGCGATATTCATACAGGTTTGAATTTTTTCGACCATATGCTCGAACAGATCGGAAAACATTCGGGCATGGATTTAACTATTCACACGAAAGGCGATCTGAATGTGGATGAACACCACACCATCGAAGATACGGCTATTGCGTTGGGTGAAGCTTTATATAATGCTTTGGGCAGCAAAAGAGGTATAGAGCGATATGGCTTTTCGCTTCCCATGGATGACTGCCTTTGTTCGGTTGCCCTTGATTTTGGCGGAAGGCCCTGGCTTGTGTGGAATGCTGAATATAAGCGGGAGAAGGTGGGCGATATGCCTACAGAGATGTTTTTACATTTCTTCAAATCTTTGAGTGACGCAGCCAAAATGAACCTTAATATCAAGGCAGAAGGAGAAAATGAACACCATAAAATAGAAGGCACTTTCAAAGCGCTGGCCCGTGCATTGAAAATGGCTATCCGTAGGGATATCTATCATTTTGAACTCCCCAGCACAAAAGGAACCCTCTGATAAACGATCACACGACAATAACCACGACTTTATTCTACTGTAACCGATTTGGCAAGGTTACGAGGCATATCTACATCCCGTTTCTTATTCACAGCAATATGATAGGACAACAATTGCAATGGAACAGTCACCAGTAAAGGATCGAAACAATCTTCAGTTGCAGGAACCTCGATCACATAATCAGCAATATTTTTAACGACCATATCATTTTCACTGACAATGGCAATGACCCGTCCATTTCTTGCCTTGATCTCCTGTATGTTACTGATTACTTTTTCATACATACCATTGTCCGTAGCTATGGCTACAACAGGCATTTCACTATCAATAAGCGCAATAGGCCCGTGTTTCATTTCAGCTGCCGGATAACCTTCGGCATGGATATAGGATATTTCCTTTAATTTCAATGCACCTTCCAACGCAACCGGATAATTATATCCCCGTCCGAGATAAATAAAATTATGGGCATAGGTGAAAATATTTGATAATTCCCTTATTTTCTCATTTGATAGTAGTATCTGTTCTATCTTTTCCGGAATCGAATTCAACTCGTGTAATAAATCAACAAAACGTTTTTCTGATATGGTTTTCTTTTCACGGCCAACGCATAATGCCATAATAGATAATACCATTAACTGAGCGGTAAATGCCTTGGTTGATGCAACGCCAATTTCCGGACCTACATGGGTATACGAACCCGAATCGGTATTTCTGGGAATAGATGAACCGACCACATTGCAGATCCCGTAAACAAAAGCACCGGATTTTCTCACTAGCTCGATGGCTGCAAGAGTATCAGCCGTTTCCCCTGATTGGGAAATCGTAATGACAATATCATCCGGATAAATAACCGGATTCCGGTACCGGAATTCCGAAGAGTACTCGACTTCCACCGGAATCCTGCAAAACTCTTCAAAAAGATATTCACCGATGAGCCCGGCATGCCAGGATGTCCCACAAGCCAGGATAATGATCCGCCTGGCATTCAGAAAACGTTCCCGGTTATCGATAATACCTGAAAGTACCGCATTGTCACATGCTACATTGATCCGACCCCGCATACAGTCACGTAAAGTGCGCGGTTGTTCGAATATCTCCTTCAACATGAAATGCGGATAACCACCCTTTTCCAGTTGGCTCAGACTCATCTCCAATTGTATGATCTCGTGAGTTTTTTCAATATTCTCTATGGTCACTATTTTAGGTGAGGTTTTTCGCTTTACAGTGGCTATATCTCCGTCTTCCAGATAAATCACCTTGTTGGTATATTCAATAATAGGAGAAGCATCCGATGCGATAAAAAATTCATCATCTCCAATACCCAATACCAACGGACTACTTTTACGGGCCGCTATGATCTGGTCAGGATTGTTTTTTTCAATAATTGCAATAGCATAAGCTCCTACTACCTGATTCAGTGCAAGCTGAACCGCTGTATGTAAGTCCACATGATTCAGATTCTTTACAAATTCAATCAATTGAATTAATACTTCCGTATCCGTACTGCTCTGGAAAGTATAACCACTTTTCAATAATTGCTCTTTCAATACTACATAGTTCTCAATGATACCATTGTGTATCAATGCCAGATTTTCCGACTGCGAATAGTGGGGATGCGCGTTCACATTGCTGGGTTCACCATGAGTTGCCCAACGTGTATGAGCTATTCCTATCGTTCCTGATACATCTTTATTCGCACAAAACTCTTCCAGGTCGGATACCCTCCCTTTAGCTTTGCATATATTCAGATTACCCTGTTGATTCAAGAGCGCAATTCCTGCACTGTCATACCCACGATATTCCAGTCTATGAAGTCCTTTTATCAGGATAGGGTAAGCTTCCTGATTTCCAATATATCCAACAATTCCACACATATTATTAAAATAACTTAACTTTCATTTTTTAAAAATTCATGTCCTTTTTCTTTCATATTATAATCATATCACAAAGATTCAAGGACAATAACCATTAGAAACAGGTCAAAGGTAAAAACAATAGTGTATTTTCAAGAAGATTAAAGCTATTTTTCAGTCAGTATCCATATTTAATATATTTATCATATAATAATTATCTACATAACAGTAGTTTAATAAAAATCACAATAAATAAATGAAATTTTTCCTTTACAAAATTTGTTTTGCATTTAAAATAAATATATTTTTGTATCAATTACAAATTTATAATAATTTTAAATATTCATATTATGGCATCTATCATTAATTCTTTCATTCCCGAATTTAAAGCGAACGCTTATCATAACGGTGAGTTCAAAACCATTACCGATAAAGATGTAAAAGGTAAATGGGGTATTTTCTTTTTTTATCCTGCTGATTTTACTTTTGTTTGTCCTACCGAATTGGAAGACATGGCTGATAATTACGCTAAATTCAAAGAATTAGGCGTTGAGGTGTATTCGGTAAGTACTGATACGCATTTTGTTCATAAAGCCTGGCACGATGCTTCGGAAAGCATTAAAAAGATAAAATATCCGATGCTGGCTGATCCAACTGGTGCTCTTTCACGTGCACTGGGCGTATATATTGAAGAAGAAGGGTTGGCTTATCGTGGTACCTTCCTCTTCAATCCTGAAGGACAAATCAAGGTGTGTGAAATCCATGACAATGGTATCGGACGTAATGCAGGTGAATTACTCCGCAAAGCAGAAGCGGCCAAGTTCGTAGCAGAAAATCCGAATGAGGTTTGTCCGGCCAAATGGAAAAAAGGAGACAAAACTCTGAAACCGGGTATTGATCTCGTAGGTAAAATCTAAATCCCGGTCTAAAATCATATAATGATCAATGATGGAGTAAGGATCTGGTTTCATACTCCATCTTCACCAACAAATAAATCAAATGTTAGATACAGCAATAAAAGAACAGGTAAAGTCTATTTTTTCAGAACTTTCTTCATCATATACGTTGGATATCTACGTGTCCGACACTCATGAAAACCGTGAAGATCTGATCGAATTACTGGAAGACTTGTCTTCATGCTCGGACAAGATCGAATGCCATCTGAATAAAGGGACCGGACTAGAGTTTTACCTATTGAAAGATGGGGCAAAGACCGGAATAAAATTCAGGGCTGTGCCTAACGGGCATGAGTTTTCCACACTTCTTCTGGCAATACTGAACAGTGATGGAAAAGGCAAGAATTTCCCGGATGAATTTATTCAGAACAGGATAAAAGCCTTGAAAGGAAAAATCCATATCACTACCTATGTATCGCTCACCTGTACTAATTGCCCGGATGTGGCACAAGCATTCAACCTGATGGCATTGATCAATCCCAGGATACAACACGAAACTGTGGATGGAGCCATCAATCAGGAAGAAGTGGACCGGTTGAAAATACAAGGAGTTCCTGCCGTATTTGCCGATAGTGAATTTATTCATTCGGGACGTGCCGATTTTGGCGAACTGTTGGATAAACTCGAAAAAAAATACGGATCGGAAGAAATAGTCAATCCCGTGGATACCCGTAAAGAATATGATGTGCTGGTGATAGGCGGGGGACCTGCAGGCTCTTCAGCAGCCATTTATTCCGCACGTAAAGGGTTGAAAGTAGCTGTTCTGGCTGAACGCATCGGCGGACAAGTCAAGGAAACGGTAGGCATTGAAAATCTGGTTTCAATTCCTAAGACTACCGGGGAACAATTAGCTAATGACCTGAAAAAGCATATGCTGGAATATCCTATTGATATTTTCGAGAACCGGACTGTTGAAAAAGTGGAAATTAATGGAAATAATAAAATATTGCATGTAAAAGGCGGTGAGATCTATACCTCCCCGGCGCTGATCATTGCTACCGGTGCAAGCTGGCGCAGACTCAATGTGGAAGGAGAATCAAGATACATCGGTAAGGGGGTGGCTTTCTGCCCGCATTGTGATGGTCCCTTTTACAAAGGAAAACATACAGCGGTCATTGGTGGTGGAAATTCCGGTATCGAAGCAGCCATTGACCTGGCAGGCATCTGTTCCAAAGTAACCGTTTTTGAATTCCTGGAAGAAATGAAAGCCGACCGGGTACTTCAGGAAAAATTACATAGCCTGCCGAATGTGGAGCTCTTCCTCAACGCACAAACTACTGAAATTCTTGGTGATGATGAAAAATTAGTCGGCATCAAGGTAAAAGACCGCCAGACCGAACAGGAACGTTTGGTCGAACTGGACGGTATTTTTGTTCAGATCGGATTAATACCCAACAGTCTATTGTTCAGAGACATTGTAAAAATCAACCTCATGGGTGAAATCGAGATCGATGAACATTGCCGGACGAATGTCTCTGGCATTTATGCGGCCGGAGATGTTTCTACCGTACCTTACAAGCAGATCGTCATATCAATGGGCGAAGGTGCTAAAGCAGCTCTTTCCGCATTTGATGATCGTATCCGCGGTGTTTTGGGGTAATCATTTCCGTTCCTCAGGATAAGTCAGAAAAAAACATTTTGTGTAAAACATGATAATTATTCTAATTTTACATCCATAATCAATGGATAATAGATAATGAACAAAAATGGATATTCAAGAAATACACCAACACCTGACAAGCCATGATATCAGACCCTCTATGCAGCGGGTGGCTATCATGCAATACCTGATGGAACACATGACTCATCCCACGATAGATGAGATCTTCAATGACCTGTTGCCATCTATGCCTACATTGTCGAAAACAACCGTCTATAATACCCTCAAATTGTTTTATGACAAGAAAGCTGTGTTATCCTTGACTATCGACGAAAAAAATGTAAGGTATGATGCGAATACGTTCGATCATGCTCATTTTAAATGCAAAAAATGCGGAATGATCTACGATATTCCGATGAATAAAGAGGAAGTTCCTTCTTTTAAAGAAGACATGGATCTTCTTCACGAAGAAACCCAGGTATACTTCCTGGGTACCTGTAAAAATTGCAGGTAACAATCATGCAATGATTCAACTTAAACCTATTAAAGCTTCATCATGAATTGATCTGCACAAGCATTGGATGGGTGGACGAATACCGACAAGGTGAGCGGTCCCAAAACTCCGGAAGGATTGAAAGTTCATTTCAATGCAGAATGCAGTATGAATGGTATGGGGTACCAAAATCAACCCGAATGACAGGTTCTAGGCAGAAAGTGAAACCTGTCCGGATAAGCAGAAAATAGCAATTCGTACAAAAGAACTGAACATGGATGACATGCAGTGATACCTTTCACGAAATGTGTAAGGATGGGCATGCCACGGGCAGACCTCCCAATGTATACTGAATAAGTATTTTTATGGATCATCGTTTCTAAATATGCTTGATTCTTACTTTTTCACGAGTTTTTATTAAACAAATGTTTTACCAATTATTAAAATAAATCATATGAATCTTACAAAAAAATTATCGGATGCTTTTAACCAGCAAATCAAAGCAGAAATGTGGTCGTCAAACCTGTACCTGTCTATGGCCGTTTATTTCATGAATATGGGAGGACTTGACGGATGCGTCAACTGGATGAAAAAGCAGGCAGAGGAAGAGCTGGAACATGCCCATAAACTGATCGATTATTCCGTTCAACGTGGTGGAAAAGCCATTGTTAACCAAATTGATGCAGTCCCTACTGAATGGGAGAACCCTCAGGCTGTATTTGAACATGTATACAAACATGAACTCCAAGTTTCGGAAATGATCGATCAGCTCATGGATCTGGCTATTGCAGAGAATGACAAAGCCACACAGGAATTTCTGAGATGGTTTGTGACGGAGCAAGTGGAAGAAGAAGATTCTGCTAAATCAATATTGGATAAATTCAACGTATTCGGTGTACATGGATTGTATAGCATTAATCATGACCTGGCCAAAAGATAATCGCTAAAAACAATACATCATTTATCAAAAACGTATCATTTCTTAAAAAATTGACATGGAAAATTTGAAAAAGATAATTAAAGATCGCAGGTCTTACTACCAAATCGCTGGTAAAAGTCCCATTTCCGACAAAGAGATCAAAGAATTAATTGATTTTGCAGTGCTTCATACCCCTTCTCCATTCAACTCACAATCAACCAGAATTGTACTTCTTTTGAATGAGCATCATAAAAGATTATGGGATATAGTAAAAAAGGAACTCGAAGGACTAATATCCACCGAAAAATTTCCGGCGACAAAAGAAAAAATCGAAAACTGTTTTGAAGCAGGTTATGGTACAGTTCTTTTTTACGAGGATCAAAGTGTTGTTAAAACACTTCAAAATAACTATCCGACTTTCCGGGATAATTTTCCGATATGGTCTGAACATGCTTCGGCCATGCATCAGTATGCTATATGGCTATTGCTTGAAAAAGCAGGCTTTGGTGCCTCTCTCCAGCATTACAATCCTTTGATTGATGAAGAGATCTCAAAATCATGGAAGATTGACCCGAGTTGGAAACTGATCGCACAAATGCCGTTTGGGATACCTATTACCGAACCAAATGAAAAAGTATTTGCACCAATTCAAAACAGAAGTATTATATTTGAGTAATTAATCTATTAAAACATCAACAATGAAAAAATACCAATGCGATATTTGCGGGTACGTATATGATCCCGCTGAAGGAGATCCGGACAGTGGAATTAAACCGGGAACCGCTTTTGAAGATATTCCCGATGACTGGGTATGCCCACTTTGCGGAGTAGGTAAGGAGGATTTTTCTCCTGTGGATGAATAAAATAAGAAAGGATGACTCATGTCATCCTTTCTTATTTTATTATATCTACTGAAGCAAATAAAAACAAAAGCAACAAGCCACATTAAGAGGTTCACTGATTTTCGTGATATAAAAGGGTTTCATGTGAATAAAATTTAATTTTTAATGGACACATGGACCCCGAAACCCAAAGGGTTCACCGCAGGTAACGGCTCAGTGAAACTAAATGTCCTATTTTGTTCATGACGGTGGGTATACCGCTATGTTTATGGACATTTCATCATATCTAAGCTGAATCAGACAACCGCTCAATAGGATATCAAATAGATCCGGTCGTGGGAACATTGGTTGCAGTAATAGGCTGAAAACCACCTTCTATTTCCGAGAAATTGCGGTATCCTCTTGCCTGTAAAATACTTGCTGCCATCATACTGCGATATCCGCTTCCACAGTATAAATAAAAGTGTTCTCCAGGATCGATCTCTTCTATCCAGTCATTGATATAGTCCAGAGGCTTGTTATCTGCGCCTTTAATATGTTCAGCCGTGTATTCGCCTGGTTTACGTACATCCACGACCTTATAGTTCCTATCCTTCATTTCTGCAGCAAATTTTTCAGGCGAAATACGGTTTACCCTGTCTGTTTCCTTTCCGGACTTTACCCATGCTTCAATACCTCCTTTCAGGTATCCCAACACATGATCAAAACCTACACGGCTCAACCGGGTAATGGTTTCTTCTTCCTTTCCATGATCAGTAACCAAAAGGATCGGTTGCTGCACATCTGCTACTAACGTACCTACCCAAGGTGCAAAACTTCCATTCAATCCGATATTTACAGATTGTGGAATAAATCCTTTCGCAAAATCCCGGTCATCCCTGGTATCCAATAATAAAGCATTTGTTGTCTCCGCAATGGCTTCAAAACCGGCTGCAGTGAGTGCATTCATTCCCCTGTCTAACACCGTATCAAAAACAGTATATCCCGTCTTATTCATTTCGGCATTCATTTTAAAATAACCGGGTGGAGGAAGCAATCCGTCAGTTACTGCTTCTATAAATGTATTCTTATCCGGTTGATTCAGGGCATAATTTGTCTTTTTTTGATTGCCCAACGTATCCACTGTTTCTTTCATCATATTTTTCCCGCAAGCAGAACCTGCTCCATGTGCCGGATATATTTTAATATCATCCGCCAAAGGAAGTATTTTGTTATAAAGGCTATCATAAAGCAATCCGGCCAATTGTTCCTGTGTCATATTGGTTGCCTTCTGAGCCAGGTCCGGTCTTCCCACGTCGCCTAAAAATAAGGTATCACCACTGAATAACGCCGCATCCTTACCGCTCTCATCAGACAATAAAAACAGGAGCTTTCCATCGTATGTCCGGGCGTATGTATAATACGGATCGTTACATCCCCTAATTGGAAGCGCTGGTTGTCCTTTGCAATAATAGCCTTGAATTCGGGTTGAGCAGTCGGACCATATATAATTGGGGCATTGGTTCTTTCACTCAGATGTATATGTCCACTTACGAAGTCGGCATGAAAATGGGTTTCAAAAATATATTTGAGTGTTACACCATCCCTTTCCAATCTTTTCAGATAAGGTTGCGGTTCACGCAATGGATCAATGATGGCCGCTTCTCCTTTGGAAACGATGTAATAAGCTCCATGTGACAGACATCCTGTATAAATCTGTTCAATCTTCATTATTCCTGATCAACTTTTGAAATTGATATCAAAAGTAGTTATTTTTTCTCTTCTCAAAAATGTGTCAATGACAAGAGTAATATATCACATCAGAAAAAGTTATTGCAAATACTTCAACGCTTTTTACGACAACTGCCTGGCAAAATAGCCTGATGTCCAGTGATTTTATCTGATGGCATTAAAATTTAAGGACAAAACATCCCGTAAATCAAAATATCATTATTTTTTACCTCATTACGAATCAGAGGTTTTTCCTAAAAGTACATATGATGCATGGTTGAAAGATAGGAAAATGTAAACCATTCATCATCACGGATCAATAGGTCTGTTTATGATACATTGATTACATACCAAACCAGATTGAACCATCATATCAATGAATTTAACCATACCACATATTGATGATATAATAATTTATCCTATTTTTGGATGTTGAAAAATACCAATTCCCCACATATCATGATTCATATAATTTATCTGGCATATGGTAACAATGCGGATATATATTGTCAGACTTTTTTTTCCATGCAAACTTTCTGGTTGTATCATCCCGACATTTCGATACACCTGGTTACCGATCATCCGGAATATTTTAAAAAGTTCCCGGAGAATAAACCGCTTACCATACATACGGTAGAACAGGAAACAATCAAAGAGTGGATGTGGACCGGTTCGAAAAATTTTGGATTCCGCGCCAAGCAAAAGTCCATACAATTAATGATAAACCTTTACCCGGATACGCCTTTGATGTTTATAGATTCGGACACATTTATTTACGGGTCAATGGATCGTTTGTTTCATCTATTGGAAAACGGTACAGCCATATTGCATGAATATGAGAATCTTTTATCCCGCCCTACGACTAAGACGGAACGTCATGTATGGAAACGGGTAGGAAACAGGACGGTTGAAGGAGTTAGCATCACTTCCGGTCATGCCATGTGGAATTCAGGAGTTGTCGGCATTCCCGTCAAAAGAAACAAAGAACTGATCGATACAGCCATTCAATTGTCCGACAAATTATCTTATCTCGTTGATCGGAATACATTTATGGAGCAAATGTCTTTTTCCATATTAATGTCGGATTATTATACGTTGACCGATGCAAAAGATGTTGTCGCACATTATTGGGGAAACAAAGATGGTTGGAATAAGGCCATCCAAGACATATATTTGAGGTCATACCTGTTACAGTTAAGTTTTGAAGAAGAAATGTCCATGATCCGTGATTACGATCTCTCATCTGTACCATACCGGAAAAGGAAAAATAATACGGCTGCCCGGATATGTAAAAGGGCAGAACGTATCTTCCCTGACAAAGATTACCGATATATAACTCCAGATAAGTCCCACTAAAACCTCCGATAACCACATGAAAGCAAATCTCTTCTCCCTTTTTTTAATAATGATGATAGCGGTTGCCTGTTCTTCCCAACCGAAAACAGGAAAGGAACTGATAGAAGACAATTTTCAGTTTGCTACCCGGCAATTGACTTTTTCCTTCAGTGAAATCCAAACGGCCCTATCCGAAGAACCGGAAAAAAGCAGGGAGCGGCGTGAAAGGAGCCATTCCGGTCCTTTGACCAATCCGCGTACCATAGAGCCTGACGGGAAATTACGGCTGGTCATTTCACGTGACTGGACAAGCGGCTTCTATCCCGGTGAACTCTGGTATATGTACGAATATACCGGCGATCATCAATGGATGGAACAGGCCCGTCATTATACCGGATTGATCGAACGCGAAAAGCTCAACGGAGGTACCCACGATATGGGTTTTAAAATGTTTTGCAGCTTCGGTAATGGATACCGTTTGACCAACGATGATAATTATCGGGAAATACTGATACAGTCGGCCAGGACATTGACATCCCGTTACCGGGAAAAGGTAGGGGCTATACGTTCCTGGGACCACAACAGGGACAAATGGCAATATCCGGTAATCATCGACAATATGATGAATCTTGAACTGCTTTTCTGGGCATTCGAAGAAACCGGCGATTCCCTGTTTTACCAGATCGCAGTCAATCACGCACGCACCACCATGAAAAATCATTTCCGGGCAGATTACAGTACCTATCATGTGATTGATTATGATACCATTTCCGGGCAAGTATTAAACAAGCATACCCATCAGGGCCTGGCACATGAATCGGCATGGTCGCGCGGACAGGCATGGGGACTGTACGGATATACGATGTGTTACCGGGCAACCGGGCTCACCGAATTTCTGGAACAGGCCAAACGTATTGAAAATTATATGTTTTCTCATCCTAATATGCCTGAGGATCTGGTTCCCTATTGGGATTTTGACGCACCGGATATCCCCCATGAACCACGTGACGCTTCGGCAGCATCTGTAACCGCCTCTGCATTATATGAACTAAGCGGATATGTTCCCGAAAAAACAGACGAATACCGGGCAAAAGCAGATAAGATACTGGAAAGCCTGTCTTCTCCGGCCTATCGTTCACCACTGAACGAGAACCGTGGCTTCCTGCTCATGCACAGCACAGGTTCCAAACCGGGAAAAAGTGAAATCGATGTCCCGTTGGTATATGCCGATTATTATTTCCTGGAAGCATTGTTGCGAAAAAAATTGCTTTTAGAGCAAGAGCAATTATAAAAAGTCATTTCATCCGTAATTAAGGCGAGTTTTTTTTGCAAGAATAAGAACTCTTTATCTCAGACTATTCTCAATTTGGCGAATTTCAATAATAGTTGTTTTTGTCCTGCATTGCCAAAATGTACGACTACTTTGGCATTGGAACCATTTCCATCCAGGCTGAGGACTTTTCCTACGCCAAAGCGTTGGTGTTCCACAGACATGCCCGGCTTGATCTTGTCAGGATCATCGGCCTGGTATTCGGATGTATCAGCCAGGGAAGATTTTGCAGAAAACTGATTGACCGGGGAAAGTTTCTTTGAAAAAGCCGGTTGAGCATTACCTGCAGTATCAAAAAGCGGTCTGGACGAAGGTGTGGTAAAAGGATTATTTACCATACGGGTATTCCCTCCGGGGAAATCAAGATATTTTGGATCAATTTCCTTGATAAACCTGCTGGGTGAAGAAGATACGATAGATCCCCAACGGAAACGGGTAGCGGCATAAGACAGAAAAACATTACGCCGGGCGCGGGTCAGGGCCACATAAAATAATCTTCGTTCTTCTTCGATATCCTGTAAAGAAGAAATGGACATTTGCGACGGAAAAAGGTTTTCTTCCATTCCGACGATGTATACCACATCAAATTCAAGGCCTTTCGATGAATGTACCGTCATCACCGTTACCTTGTCCATATCCTCCTCCGATTCGTTATCGGCATCCGTCAATAATGAAACATTAGCAAGGTATTGATCCAGCGTAACCAGATCTGACTCCGAGACATTTTCCTCCACAAATTCACGGATACCATTCAAAAGCTCATCGATATTCTGTAGGCGGCTGATATTCTCCGGTGTTTTTTCTGCCTGCAATAAAGAGATAATACCTGTAGCCAGTATCAGCTGATGTAAGAGTTCATAGGCATCCAACGATGCCAGTTTCTGGGAAAACCCGTTCATAAAAGTAATGAACTGTTGTATTTTAGCACGGGCCGCACCGGTTATCTCCGGAGCCAGTTGATCTGCCCTGAGTGCTGTCTCCCATAATGACAGGCCGGCTGCATTTGCTGCCGTCTCCAGTCGCCCAATGGTCGTATTGCCAATGCCCCTTGCCGGGAAATTTATGATCCGTTTGAATGCTTCATCATCCTTATAATTCACCAGCAACCTTCCGTAAGCCAATACATCTTTTACTTCCTTCCTTTCGTAGAAAGACAATCCCCCATAGATTTTGTAGGGGATATTCCTCTTCCGCAAGGCTTCTTCAAAAATACGGGACTGGGCATTGGTCCGGTACAAAATGGCAAAATCCTTATTGAACAACTGGTAATTGTATTTCATCTCCAGTATAGATGCTGCAACCAGGTATCCCTCTTCCTGATCCGTCCCGACACCGAATACACGGATACGGTCACCTGAGTCATTTTCCGAAAATATCTCTTTCTGTATCCTGTTCTTATTTTTCTCGATCAGTGTATTGGCTGCATTGACAATATTCTGGGTAGAGCGGTAATTCTGCTCCAGTTTGTACATCCGGTAATTCGGATAATCTTTCCTGAAATTCAGTATGTTTTCAATACGCGCTCCACGAAAAGCATAGATGCTCTGGGCGTCATCTCCGACAACACAAATATTGCCCCGTTGCCGGGCCAGCTTCTTCACGATCATGTATTGCGCCGAATTCGTATCCTGGTACTCATCCACCAGTATATAACGGTAAAATCGCTGGTATTTATCCAGGATTTCCGGATGATCACGAAAAAGTATATTGGTATTCAACAGGATATCATCAAAATCCATGGCTCCGGCCTTGAAGCAACGTTGTGCATATTGCCGGTAAATTTCTGAGATCAACGGCCTTTTGACGGCCGCATCCTGCACGGTAAGGTTTGAATTAGCAGCATACATACTGGCTGTTATCAGGTTATTTTTGGCTGAAGATATGCGGCTGTAGACATCTCCCACTTTATAGATCTGATCATCCAGCTTCATGTCTTTAATGATCTGCCGGAACAGGTTTTTAGTATCCTGTGTATCATATATGGAGAAATTGGAGGGGTATCCGATGGCTTCCGCCTCGGAGCGCAATATCCTGGCAAAAACGGAATGGAAAGTCCCCATCCATAAACGACGGGCCTGCTTCTCTCCTACCAGTTGTGCAATACGTTCTTTCATTTCCCTGGCAGCCTTATTGGTAAAAGTAAGTGCCAGGATACTTCCGGGTGCAACCCCTTGTGTCAGCAGGTAAGCGATCCGGTAAGTCAATACCCTCGTTTTTCCCGAACCTGCCCCTGCAATAATCAACGAAGGCCCGTCATACTGGGTAACTGCTTCGCGTTGTGTTCCGTTCAGGTCATTTAAAAAATCGATCATCCCCTGCTCCATTTTCTTTCTGGTTACTGTGTTTAAAATGGTGCCGGTTCATTGGAAGAAGTGCCTGCCGGAAAAGAATGATCATAAAATGTATCGCCCGACATATCATCTTCATTCATTTTGGATGGCATAATCTGGGGCATCATATCGTAGGCAAGGCTGTCGGCATCAGGTTCCACAAATTTGGCAAACTGACTCCTGAATTTCAACTGGACATCATCCAATGCCCCGTTACGGTGCTTGGCCAGTATAATTTCAGCGATTCCCCGCAATGAGTTCCCTTCCTCATCTTCTGTAAATCCATAATATTCAGGCCTATGTATAAAAGCAACAATATCAGCATCCTGTTCAATAGCTCCGGATTCCCTGAGGTCTGCCAGCTGGGGACGTTTATTCTGCAAACCTGTACGGTTTTCCACACCACGATTCAACTGGGAAAGAGCAATGACCGGAATATTCAGTTCTTTTGCAATGGCTTTGAGCGAACGGGAGATATTGGATACTTCCTGTTCCCTGTTGCCTTTGGTATCCCCGGTCCAGGTCATCAACTGCAGATAATCGATGATGGCAATACCGACATGGTGTTGTTGTACCAGCCTCCGGCATTTTGCCCGAAATTCAAAAACCGATAAAGCCGGGGTATCATCGATGAACACCGGAGCTTCCTGTAATGCGGTAATTTTGGATTCCAAACGTTCCCAATCCTCTTTTTCCAGTTTTCCCGTCCTGATCTTCTGCGAGTCCAATTCGGTCTCCGAAACGATCATACGTTTTACCAGCTGCTGTGAAGACATTTCCAATGAGAATAAAGCGACGGGACGCTTATGGTCTACAGCCATATTCCTGGCCATGGACAGGACAAATGCCGTTTTCCCCATGGAGGGTCTTGCTGCAATGATGATCAGGTCGGTGGGCTGCCACCCTGCTGTTATACGGTCCAGTTTAGTGAATCCGGAAGGTACACCGACCAGGTTGTCTTCACGCTTCCCGGCCTCTTCAATACTTTCAATAGCATCCTTCAACAATACACTGATGGATTGTACATCTTTTTTGATGGATCCCTGTGTGATCTCAAACATGGCCTGTTCCGAACTGTTCAGCAGGTCTTCAACATCCACACTTTCATCAAATGCCCGTTCCTGAATATGTGTAGATACCCTGATCAACTCCCGTTGCACATATTTCTGATAAATGATACGGGCATGGTATTCTATATGCACTGAAGACATTACACGGGTCGTCAACTGTGTGATATAAAATGATCCGCCTACCTCTTCCAGTAATCCTTTCTTACGAAGCTCATGGGTTACCGTTTTCAGGTCAATAGGCTCTTCCCGTAGAGACAGATCTATTACAGCCTGGTATATTTTGGAATGGGCCTCTTTATAAAAGCACTCGGGCTTGAGCAATTCAATTACTTCATAAATAGCATCTTTTTCAAGCATAATAGCACCCAATACAGCCTCTTCCATATCCACAGCCTGGGGTGGCAGTTTACCAGCTTCCACGCCTATCACCCTGGTGTTATCCATGATGGGAAAAGTTCCCCTACCCTGCCGGCTGTTTGTCTTTGCCATGTATCAAATTATTGAAGAAAGTAATACCTCCTAAATAAGAGGCGTTTACGATTATATATTAAACATTAAAATATTGTTTGGAGAAACAAAGATACAACAGTTGGCTTAGTTTATTCCATAGATGATACAAAACATTTTTCAACACCATCATAAACATAGATCCGCATAATTGTTGATAAGTAATTGAACACCTCAATTACAGCAGGTTATCAAATCGCTAATATGGGAAAACTAAAAAAACAAACGAGACGAAATATAAATTTCACAAGTTATAAAATATACCACATTCAACCTAAAGTTATTGCTAAAACAAGGGATGAAATTTTAATTTCAATAACTACAGGAGATACTGAAGTGATATTATTTACCTATGGCAGATTCTTCTTTTAAAAAGTTCAATAAACAGCCTGAATTTATCCACAAAAAAAACAGTCAGGCTTAAAAAGAACATTAACACAGAAACCATGACATTAAACGGGAAATCAACCGAAAAACAGATAAAATACCGGCATTTATAAATTCACGAATTCAGGTTTGGGAGAAGAGCACCACACTTTGTTGTCTGTTACTGATGAGCCTTATAAGCAATACAGTAAACATGTAGGTAAAAATCAGATAGAAGGATCATACAAATAATTACTTATCAACCGCAAGCGCTTCGAAAGTTTTCTAAAAGATAAGCCTTTTTAATTTTTCCACTCTCTAATTCATAAATATATATACAGAGAGAACTACCCTACAGCGCATTAATCTTCTATTGTAACTGTCATGGCATCAAAGTCCAGAATGCATTTAGAACCTATATTTTTTATAAATTTAACGCCTGCTTCCCCATCCCGACAGTTTATATGAGACCAACTAAAGTCTGCTACATAAACATCATTATCCAAGTCATCGTTACCGATCTTTCTTCCATCAAAATAGACACGTGGATCCTTCACCTTCTGACGTTCTATATGTGTCTCTGTTCCTGTAAATCCTGTACGGGTATACACTTGCTTTTGAGTATCTAATTCAATAAGATCACTTTTTGAATTGCAATATGGATATGTCAGATTCAAAAACTGATTGGAACCAGAATCAAAAAAACCAGTAAACCCTATATCATTTATTTTCAAATTCAAATAAGGAACGTTTCTAAGAAACATAAAATTTGAGGCAAGGCTAATCTCTCCAGGCTCTTGCCTTTGTGAAATACGGAAAGTATTTGCTTTCCAATCAAATTCAAACCGACCTATCATTTTCATCATTGGAATCCCCATTACAACTTGTTTCTCTTTCAACAACTCCTTCGCAATGTTTGATTGATCATTTGGAGATAAACCAGTTGACATGGGCGAAACTGAATTTAGAATTAACACCGGGATATTATAAAGTTTTACGCCCTTTAACTCTACCTCATCAATAATACCTTCCAGAGCTCTTTCCGGCTTCCCATTTATCATTCGCATAGTGTCCTGATTGGGACTTATTCTCACTCCTATATCATTAGCTGTTGCTTCATCCATAACGCAAAATAAAGAAGAACCAGTGTCAAAGAATGTTTCTACTACCTTACCGTTATATAATGCATCAAATCTAATATACTCGCTATCTTTCAACTCTATATTTTGCACATCTGAATCTCTCACAATTCGCCAAAGCGGTTCATTCTTTAATTTTTCTTTTAGTGATACTATCTTATTTTGCCCAATAAGAATTTCTGATTCGATAAATTTCTGATCCATAGAAAATGGATTTCTTTCCAAATAGTCTAAGTGTTTACCAACAGCATCTATTGACTGTTCAAACCGTTGACACTCTTCATAGACAAGAACCAACCTCCCATAATAAGAGCCTATAATAGGCCCCATAATGCGCTCATAATCCCGGTTGCTTAAAAATTCTTCAAGATAAACTATAGCACTATCCGGTTTATTAAATGCAAGTGCCATATGGATATCATAGATTAAATCAAATGCCCTGTCTTTTTGAGGAAGAAAGTATGCATATTTCGATTTAATTTCTCTAGCTTCAAAATATCTTTCCGTATGCAACAAGTCAATAAGCTCCTGAGCATAATTACGTTGTACCTGCGCATAAGACGAAATGCTAAAACATAGCATAAAAAATAAAAACACCTCTCTTTTCATGTAGTTGCTGGATTTAATAAAAAAGTCATATTGAAATACATCAATTACAAATGTAATTTTTATTTCTGAATTAAAAATAATAATTAAAAAATATACTTAAATTAACTGCTAGCGAGTTGATCATGCAGATTATTGTTAATATTATACTCATTTATTTATCAACAAGTTAAACCATAAGACTATCTTAATCATTCAAAATAACTGCTGCCAAATCGATACCTGACACAAAAAATTCCCTTATAACTAGATGATAACAAAAATAAATTCTAATACGGCTGCTATTTGAAAGAGATAGTCGTCAATTCAATAAATTTGATTATTTTTGTTTACTGGATTTAACATTGAATATTACCTAAAAAATTCACACATGAAAAAAATTGCTTTTATCATTGTTGTCATGATCAGCTTTGCCGGAAATGTTCATTCACAGGTTCATTTCGGGGTCAAAGGCGGGCTTAATTTCCCTAAGTTCAAATCGGACGAGTTATCACTGAAAGATGCTACCGGATGGCATGCCGGAATATTGCTCCAGTTTAAGGTTCCTATTATAGGATTAGGAGTCCAACCGGAATTATTGTATACTTCCCATAAGATGAAGATAGATAATATATCCAACAAAATCGGTTATTTCGAAGTACCTGTAAATGTACGATGGGGATTTAATCTTCTAATTGTCAGGCCATTTATTTTAGCAGGTCCGTATTTCGCCTATGCAGTGAATTTCGACGGAGATACCTTCAAGGATAGTGTTAAAAAGTTTGACTGGGGTATCGGATTAGGCGGTGGCATTGAGGTATGGAAATTACAATTAGGTCTTCGTTATTCCTGGGGATTGAAAAATGTTTCCGATGCCAGCGAATTTGATTTAAAGAACAATAAGTTTTCACTATCCGCAGCTATCCTTTTTTAAAGGATACTCCAAAATATACAAGGGCTATACCGCCTTGTACATTTTCCCGGGCAGACTACGTACCCAACCGGATAATTCCAGATTCAATAACAGGGTAGAGACTTTATGGACGGGCATCTGTGCATGTGCGCTAAGATGATCGATCATACATGCTCCGTGTTCCCTAAGACACTCCAGGACAATTTTCTCGTCGGCTGATACCGTTGGGAACAAATTCATCTGGATTGCTTCCGGTTGTTTTTCCTTTACATCCCAGTTCATGATGTATTCAATATCATCAACACTCTGAAGCAGATGGGCCTTGTTGGTTTTGACCAACCAGTTGCATCCTGCAGAACAGGGATCAGTTAAACGACCGGGACAGGCAAAAACATCCCTGTTATAGGAATTGGCAATATCTGCCGTTATCAATGCCCCTCCTTTCATATTGGATTCAACAACAACGGTACAATCGGCCAATCCGGCTATGATCCTGTTGCGTTTAATAAAATTATTACGGTCAATAGGACTGTCACTCAAAAACTCTGAAAGAAGGATTCCCCCATGACGGACAATTTCGCGGGCCGTAGCAGTATGCATCGACGGATATATCTGCGACAATCCGTTTCCCAGTACAGCAATGGTGGGCGTCTCATTGCGCAAAGCTGCCCGGTGAGCACAAATATCAATTCCATAAGCCAGACCACTTACAATCACCGGATGATGCCCCCGCCGGCATAATTCATCAACCAGCTGATTACAGAAATCTTTCCCATATGAAGTAGCCTGCCTTGTCCCGACAATACTCAATATCTTAGAAGATTCAAAATCAATTTCTCCTTTATAATAAAAGATAACCGGGGCATCGGGACAGTTTTTCAACCTCTGCGGATAATTATCATCCAGATAGTAGGAATAACCGATTTGGTGGCGATGAATAAAATCTATTTCTTTTTCCGCCTTTTGTAAAATATCCTGACGGGTAATGGATGAAGCCAACATCTCCCCCACTCCCGGTATTTTCATCAATACTTCTTTTCTTTCTTTAAAGACAGCTTCCGGACCGTTGCAATATGAAATCAGTTTTTTAGCCATGATATCGCCAATACCGGGAATCAGACCTATTCCGATTTTGTATTTCAACGCTTCATCCATCCTAACCCAATTCGATAGTCTGTCCTATCCGGCTACTTTCCATCACTGCCTCTATCACGTGGATCACATTCAATGCCTCCTCCGGCAGTACTTCCAGTTCCGCCCGATTCCTGATCACGTCGTAAATATTATCATAATAGGCTGCATAATTCCCGGCAATAGTTTCCACTTTTCCCCTGAAATGCATCCCATTGATCTCTGTATTCAATATTCCCCAGTATTCTTCCGGTTCTGTCCCCCACCCGGGTAATGTCGGGTTTCCGCCTTGTTTCAGCATGTCTTCCTGAGGGTCGATCCCATATTTAAGAAATGATCCCAATGTACCATGTAAGGTATAACGGGCTCCTTCTTCCCGCACCAGATAGCTTGATTTGAGCGTTACCTTTATTTCCGGATAGATCAGTTTGATATGGTAATAATCATCGATCTCTCCCCCGCTCCGTAAGGTATCTATATCGGCCCACACTGCTTCGGGCATGCCAAATAGTACCAATGCCTGATCGATCATATGCGAACCAAGGTTATAAGTGATGCCTATGCCTTGTACCAGCGACTCTTTCCAGGTATCAGGCTGGATATAGTTACGATAACGCATGTAATTCGACTCAAACTCTACCAGGCGGCCCAACCATTGATTGTCGATAATTTTCCGGACTGTAAGGAAGTCTCCATCCCACCGCCGGTTCTGGAATACACTCAACATCTTCTTATGTTTGTAAGCCAGATTCAACAGGTCTTCTCCCTGCCCGATGGTATGTGTGAACGGTTTTTCCACCACCACATTCTTCCCGGCTTCAAGGGCTTTATGCGCATATTCAAAATGTGTGGCATCCGGAGTATTGACTACGATCAGTTCAATATCATCACGATCGATCAATTCATCAAAAGAGCGGACAATATCTACCTCAGGGTATGATTTAACAGCTTCGTTTTTGGTTCGTTCAACAATTGTGTTTAAAGAAAATCCCGGATGATTATCCAGTATAGGTGCATGAAATACCTTACCCGACATACCGAATGATGCCAACCCTACTTGTATTTTTTTCATATTGTCTCTTTTAGTGACCACCTCTTTTACCTGCCTAAAGATACAAGATTTGTTGAATACAGTTATACGAAATATAAAAATTATATCAAAAAATCAGCCCATGCCAATGCATGTAAATTATATAGTTTGCAATTATCAATTATTTAAAAATATTCCCCGGGTATCAATTCCCCTGAAATCACCAACTGTGCATTCATAGCTAAGGCAGCCATCTCATCCTCTCCCGGATAAATGGTTATAGGTGCAATGAAGGAAACATAAGCCGTGATCTGGTCCGTAATCCAATGATTAAAAGCGATACCACCTGTAAGAATGATCTGGTCGGTTTTACCTTTCAGTACCACACTCATGGCGCCTATATCTTTAGCCACCTGATAGCAAAAAGCATCCAGGATGAGCCGGGTATATTCGTCCCCTGATTGGGCTTTATCCACCAAATCCTGTACATTATTGCTCTGGCAGTAGGCGACCATCCCTCCCTTTCCGTTCAACATTCCCGAGACTTCCCGGTGGGTATATTGTCCGCTAAAGCACAGATCGACCAGTTGTTTGGTAGGAAGAGTCCCGCTCCGTTCCGGAGAAAACGGCCCCTCCCCGTCTAACGCCTGATTGACATCGATCACAGAACCCTGATAGTGCGCAGCAACAGAAACACCTCCTCCCAGATGTGCTATAATCAGGTTCATTTCCTGATAAGAACGGTGTACGGATTGTGCATAAATACGCGCTATCGATTTCTGGTTCAATGCATGAAAGACCGATCTGCGTTCAAACAAAGGATGCCCGGCAATGCGGGCACAGGGCTGTAACTCATCTACTACAACAGGATCGGCAATATAGGCATCTACTTTTTGAGGGCATTCTTTAGCAATTTCATCGGCAATAAGTCCTCCGAGGTTGCTGGCATGTTGTCCCTGAAAACCGGGCACCATATCCTTTTTCATCGCATCGTTTATCCGGTATATACCTGACTTCACCGGCTTGATAAGCCCTCCCCGTCCTATAATAACCTGTAACTGGGATAAATTTATACCGGATTTTTCCAGTTCTTCCATGATAATCTTTTTTCGAAAAGGCAATTGATCCGCAATGGTCGGATATCGACCGATTTCTTCTGCCGAATGCCGGATCGTCTCCTGAAAAACAACCTCGTCTTTATTGTATACAGCTATTTTTGTGGATGTTGAACCTGGATTGATCACTAAAATCATAGTCTCTTTATTATCAAATGTTACTCAACGATTACTTTCTTCCTGGGTAATTCAAGTATCTCCATATCTTTCATATTGTCTTTATCAATGGTCAACCTGATAGCCGTCTTTACCTGATGTATACCAGAGTTTCCTATGGCTCCCGGATTAATGTGCAAAAAATGCAGTGACCGGTCATACATCACCTTCAGGATATGGGAATGCCCGGTGATAAACAATTGTGGCGGATGCGCTTTTAAAACAGGATAAATTTTCCTGTCATAGCGTCCTGGATACCCGCCTATATGTACCATCAATATTTTCACCTCCTCACAACGCATCTTTTGCATTTCTGGATAAACAGCACGTACATCCTGTCCGTCTATATTACCGTGTACAGCTATCAACGGTTTAAAAGCGGCCAATGCATCAGCAGTTTCCATATTACCGATATCTCCGGCATGGAACAACATATCACAGGAAGAGAAAAAATCAAATAATCTGGGTTCAATAAAACCATGGGTATCTGAAAGGATGCCTATCTTAACCATTGAAAGTAGAATTTTTTATTATAAAAGCTGTCATTTCATTCTAGAATAAGCACTCAATGTTATTTATTACTTTCTTAAATCACATTGATTAATGTCAATTACACTTCTAGTATATGACATTAATTTGGGGGTATTACTTAATAGCAAATAATGGTACAAATATAGTGAAAGGTGAGAGTAATTGTAGAAAGCTTGCTTTCGAAAAATTGCCGAACCGCATCCTATATTGTATAAATATAGTGAAAACCAAGAGGGATCACAAGCTTGCTTGTAGATGTCCGAGGTGCATCCTATATTCTACGATATATACCCAATCATACAATAAACCGTTCATTAGAATGGACACATACCAGATACAAGAAAATGCAACATTTTTGTACTGTGCATAGCTTCTTATGTAAGAAATCACAGGTAAAGTAAACGCCTGTCGAAATTTGACAGGCGTTTACTTATCTGTATACGATCATTACTTATTCAGCGGATGCCGGTTCGGTCATTTCATATTTGAAAAAACCCAGGTCATCCAATGAAGTAGTCTCGATATAATGTTTTTTCGACTTGTTATCGGCCTGACCTTGTTTGATGAATATCTCGGCTGATTTGGAATAATGCTCATCACGGTTGCTGTCCAGGATCAACAGATATCCCATCACAATGTTCCCGGCCATTTCTACCAGGCGGCGGGCATGGAAATCAAGGAATTCATTATTTTTCGGCTCAGCAACTATCGCTACACAAGCTTCGTATTCTGCAGTCATTTCCTGCAATATGCGACGCAATCCTTCCAGCTCGGGCCTGATCTCGGTCGTTTCATACACCTCACGGATATGTTTCAGGTAAGCGCCGGTGGTCACACCACGGATGGCAGCCACTACCTGTAACTGGGTAGTACCTTCATAGATGGAAGTGATACGTGCATCGCGATAGATACGTTCTACCGGGTAATCTTTCATGAAGCCCGATCCGCCGTGTATCTGTATGGCATCGTATGCCAGCTGGTTACAGTATTCGCTGGACATTCCTTTTAACAACGGAGTGAAGAAATCGGCCAGCTTCTGGTACGACTTCATTTCTGTACGTTCTTCAGGTGTCAGGGTACGCTCGCTGGAAATATGTTCCAGTGTTTTGTAAATATCTACGAAACGGCAGGTTTCATATAACAGGGAACGGGATGCATCCAGTTTGGCTTTCATATTGGCCAGCATCTCGTAAACAGCCGGGAAACGGATGATCTCCTTTCCGAACTGGCGGCGTTCTTTGGCATAAGCCAAAGCCTCACGGTAAGCAGCTTCGGAAACTCCGACAGATTGTGCTCCGATACCCAGACGGGCGCCGTTCATCAATGCCATGACATATTTGATCAGACCTAACTTACGGGAACCTACCAGTTCTGCCGGAGCATCCTTGAATACCAGCTCACAGGTAGGCGAACCGATAATTCCTAATTTATGCTCGATACGGCGTACTTTCACAGCGTTGTGGGTACGGTCGTAGATGAACATGGAAAGTCCGCGTCCGTCGCTGGTCCCTTCTTCCGAACGGGCCAGTACCAGTGAGATATCTCCGTCACCGTTGGTGATGAAGCGCTTTACTCCATTCAACACCCATGATCCGTCAGGTTTCTGCGTGGCTTTCAGTTGAACAGCCTGCAGGTCGGAACCTGCATCAGGTTCGGTAAGATCCATGGCACAGGTTTCACCGTTACATACGCGGGGCAGGAAACGTTCCTTCTGCGACTCGTCGGCAAATTCATTGATGGTCTCAGCACAGTCCTGCAAACCCCAGATATTGACAAACCCGGCATCGGCACGGGATACAATATCAGCTGCCATCGTATATGGCACTACTGATAGGTTCAAACCACCATACCGGCGTGGTAAAGTAATCCCCATCAGGTTGGCTTTACGCAATGCATCAAGGTTTTCCTGGGTACCACGGGCATATACTACATGGTTATCCACCACCTGAGGACCCTCAATGTCCACCGACTCTGCATTGGGAGCAACAATGTCACCGCATATTTCGCCAATCACTTCCAATACTTTGTCATAACTGTCTATCGCATCTTCATAATCAAAAGGTGCATAATCGAACTGGTCCTTTTCGTTATAATTGTTCTCACGCAATTCGATCACTCTTTTCATGAGCGGATGCGTGAGATGGAATTTCAGATCTCTGTTATCTGTATAAAAATTAGCCATAATTCTCTTATTTCTTGTTTTGTTTGTAATACTTGATCATCTTGGGAACAACATCATTGACATCTCCCGTAATCACATAATCGGCAATGGCATTGATGGGCGCACCGGGATCATTGTTGATGGAAATGATCATGGCGCTTTCCTGCATCCCTGCAGTATGCTGAATTTGCCCCGAAATACCACAGGCGATGTACAGTTTGGGACGTACGGTGACTCCCGTTTGTCCTACCTGACGTTCATGATCGGCAAAACCGGCATCCACAGCGGCACGTGAAGCCCCTACTTCCGCACCGATTACCTCAGCCAGTTCAAACAACAATTTAAATCCTTCACGGGATCCCATTCCATAACCCCCGGAAACAAGGATAGGCGCACCTTTGATGTTCACCTTCGATTTTTCCATCTGGCGTTCGATCACTTTTACCACAAGGTCGGCATCGGTAACGTATTTTTTTACGTCCATCCTGACAACTTCACCTTTGTAGTCCTGATCAAGTATTTCTTTTTTCATCACCCCTTCACGGACGGTAGCCATCTGCGGACGGCAATCCGGGTTGATAATGGTAGCGATGATATTTCCTCCGAAAGCGGGGCGGATCTGATACAAAAGGTCCTTATATATTTTGCCTGCTTTTTTGTCTTCGTGTTCACCGATCTCGAGTGAAGTACAGTCGGCTGTCAGCCCGCTGTGTAAGGCACTGGATACGCGCGGACCCAGGTCACGGCCGATACCGGTAGCACCCATCAGGGCGATCTGCGGTTTCTCTTCTTCGAAAAGCTTTACTACGATGGAAGTATGTACCTGGGTAGTATAGGGTTCCAGTTCGGGAGCATCTGCTACAAAAAGCCTGTCTACACCATAGGGGATGATCTGTTTCTCAACATCTTTCAATCCGCTTCCGATGACGATGGCTTCCAGTTTACATTTCAGTTGGTCGGCCAGTTTACGGCCTTTGGTACAAAGTTCGAGACTCACTTCGGCTACAACGCCGTTCTCCACTTCGCAATATACAAATATACTGTTCATTTTTTCCTGATAACTTTTTGCAATTTATTAACCCAAAGTATGGTTGGCGATCAATTCCACCATCAATGCCTGTATATCGAAATCGGAGTCAGTCAGTTTTTTCGAATCTTTTGCCTGAAACACAATATTTTCGATTTTTTTCACTTTTGTAGGAGAACCTGATAAACCGAGTTCCTCGATCTTGGTCTCGATATCTTTTACCCCCATTTCAGAGATATTCAGATAAGGACGGTTGTTGTACAATTCCATATAATCTTCGGCAGCTTCCTGAACTTCGCTGACGGTTTTGGCATGCTTGTACTTCATCATCAGTTTAACGTTGCGCGGACGGCATTCCGGAGCAGAACCGTTTACGGTCACTACCAGCGGCATCGTTCCTTCCACTACTTCCACACCTCTGTCCAGACGGCGTTTGATACGTATTTTATTTTTCTCGATCTTCTTCACTTCTTCAGCATAAGTGATCTGTGGAATACCGAGTTTTTCGGCAACCTGAGGGCCTACCTGTGCAGTATCACCGTCAATAGCCTGACGTCCGCAAATGATCAGGTCGAATTTACCGATCGCACGGATGGCGCATGAAAGAGCATAAGAGGTGGCCAGTGTGTCCGAACCGGCAAATGCACGGTCGGTAAGCAGATAACCATTATCGGCGCCACGATACAATCCTTCACGAATAATATCGGCAGCACGGACAGGTCCCATCGTCAACAAAGTAACTGTAGTCCCCGGATGATAATCTTTTATCCGCAAAGCCAATTCAAGAGCGTTCAGGTCTTCGGGATTGAAAATGGCCGGAAGAGCAGCACGATTCACAGTCCCGTCGGCTTTCATCGCATCCTTCCCCACATTACGCGTATCAGGCACCTGCTTCGCTAAAACAATGATTTTTAATCCATTCATTTTTATCAGTTTGGTTGTCGTTAAAATTTTAAGACGGCAAACCTACGAGATTTTTCGTAAAAAAACAACGATGAACGACGGAAAAAGACGAATTACCGTTCGCTTATCCGAACAGGGTGGGTATAAATAGTACAGCATTGCACTGTTCCGCTCGTAGGATTAAGAACTAATTATTCGTAAAATGACGAATAAACCCCATTCTCAGACACACAGGATACAAACTAACATGTAATAAATTGTATAAATCCAAACCTATGAAATATGACAAGATCTCGGTTGGCTGTAGTTCAAGCGGCATTATAAATGCCGCTCAACGGGGGTTTTATTATCATATATTAATTTGCAAAGCTGGTAATACCTTAAGCGTCATTTGTAATTCTGCTCAACAAGAGAAAAATTGCTGTTCGCGCTTATTTCGAACATGTGAAGAACTCCAACACTGCCGGAAAATTCCTGCAAGTATATACACCCTTGTATAACAACAAACTCGCCAGTGGTTACTGGTATCTTTTTCCAGTTTCGCTATCGTTCACACTTCTAATTATTCCTCTAACTGAAAATCAATCAATACGCGTTCCCGGAACAACCAACTTCTCCCATTATCATGCTCATAATGAAGAAGTTTAACTTTTCCAATGTTTTCTGATAAAAAATCAATCATTGTGTGATTTGGGTCTCCATTTCTTTGTTCTCCTCCTGGGTGGTAAGAAAAACCAATACAATGATAATTTCCTTTAGGAGTGGATATTATAGTATCTGAAGTAATACATGTTATTACCCATTCTTCAATTTTATATTTTGAGAAATCATCATTTGTATAAACAGCTGACTTATAAGTCCAATTATCTCCTTTTTTAACATCCTTTTTATATAAAATCGTACTGTGAACAAATTTATCATTGTTAAATAAATATTCAACAAGATTTCCATTTTCATCGTTTTCAAATAGAGAAATTGGTTGCCCGCTTTTATATTCGCTAAAAGAAAATCCTGTTATTCCATCGATTACGTATGAGTTTTGGATGTTCTCATTTGTGGTTATTGTTTTCGGAACTCCTCCATTATAACTGGTGTTCTCATAAGACCAACTATTTCCAATGCTTAGCGGTAATAATGATTTTTGTCGTTTTCTTTCCTCCCATTTTGCGTAGAGTATAATGTCGGCAGTTACTACATCGATATCGAAATTCCATTCATTTACCAAGTCCGCGTCCTTATACCATGTCAAAAAATCGTATCCACTACGTGTTGGGTTTTCGGGCCTGATTACCATTTCATTCTCCTTCACGATTTGTGTTGAAACTTCACTACCCTCATTACTGTTGAAAGAAACGGTAAATTCCTTCGGTTTATCATCATTCTCTTCACATGACGTCAGTAGTGTTACGCCAAAAATCATAGCTGCAACTACAAAATAACTGAAACCTCTCATTTTTTAAAATTTTTGAACATTAAGAATTAATTTTCGTTGATTCATACTCTATTCTCTATTTTTCAAGATTTTGTCAACCGGGTTAACATGTAATAAAACGAATAAATCCAAACCTATGAAATGTGACAAGATCTCGGTTGGCTGTAGTTCAAGCGGCATTACAAATGTCGCTCGCTCAACGGGTTCAACATTTATTTTATCTGTTTTCCAAAATCTGTATTATAGGGCTACATAACAAATATACCACCATGATCGAACTAAGAGCAACTCCTATGATCTTATAGATTTTATTCTTAATGGCCAATGCGGGTAAAATATAACTTACGTTTCGTAAAATCTGTAAACACAAAAGGACAACTGTTACTGTTTTCATATTATACCAATTATCGACGGAACTTTGTATTAACGCGATACTGACATTGGTAACGAATGTTATGATAATAAAAACAATTAACAGAATACTTGAAACATCGTTGTTGGATCTTTCTTTTTGCATGATCTTTTATTTTTAAACATTTGTCTCTCAATACACTTATATACTATTACCTTACCAATACTAACCCATTCAGTTTTGTCCTTCTTAGCCTTACTAACAGAATCAACAAAGTTAAACCGCTTATTAAGTGGCGGTTCATGCATTTCATTTTTTAGTGATAATTTTCAATTCGTTCAAAATTTCTTTTGTTAATTTAATCCGCACTTGTCCAAATGTTTCCACATCGGTGTTTTCATTTGAAGTGACATTCGTGGCGAAAAAATAAACATGATCATTTGTTTCCACATAACCCACGAACCATGTTATGTCTTCTTTTTGGCGAACAGCCCAACCTGTTTTTCCACTGATCGTGTAATTACCATTAACTTCATATTGCATGATTTCTTTGACTTGCATCATAAATTCTTCCCGGACAGGTAATTCCAAATTATATAACTTCTTCAAAAAGTAGATCTGTTGATATTGTGTTATTGCAGAATTTCCTTCCAACCAAAATTTATCAATATTTTCAGCCGTTATTTCCAGGTTTCCGTAATTGAAAAGTTGGGTATAGTATTTCATTTTTTCAACGCCAACACGCCGTGCAATTTCCTGATAAACGGGAACAGAAGATATTTTGAATGCTTCTTTGAGTGTTAGATCCCTCTCCCAATCTGAAAATTTTCTTTTTTCTCCATTCCATTTAAAGACAGTTTCTGCTGATGCAATTCCACTTTCGAGCGCAATCAATGTATTCGGGATTTTAAAAGTCGAAGCCGGGCCAAAAGCAATATTGCATCTTTCCAAATTATACCCCATGTAAACATTTTCATTCTGATCGTAAATAAGAATCGAACCGCTGACTTTGAATTTATCAAATACGTTTTTCAATTCGGGTATTTCTTTCGGCTGATTGGCAAAACCACTCAAAGTAATGCTCATTGCTACAATCATTAATCTTACTTTTCTATTCATTTTCTTTATTCTAATAAATTGCACATTCTGCGTTCGCATGACCACTAACGATTTGACAGCTTGCCGTAGTGCAGCTGAGTTCAACGAAGTCAAACCGCTTGTCAGGCAGCCGTACGTTTTATCTGTCAACCATTTCATTTAAACGATTGGTTAAGTGTATTCAGTGATTGATTAACGTCAAACCACATTTCCTCTATACCGTCTTTATTGGGTTGTAAATACAGAACATCATAACCACCATTCACTAACTCCTGACTTTGTATTGATAAATTATTCAAAAATAAATAATCATACTCACTCGAAACAGCGATAACGTGTATGGCGGTTTCCTTTGATAAGCCGTCACCTGTCGAAATCAGTGCATCTGCGATATTCCATATTTTCCTCATATTCTTCTTAGCACTAACAGGGTTCTTTAAAGCATTGTACGCAATGCTTTGATAATAAAGATACCTAAAATTAAACGGCTCTGCACCCAATGACGTATTGAGCAATGACACTAATTTTTTCCATTCTTTTTGTGTTGGCTCTTCTTTACCCAATATGTCATTTACTTGTTTTGAATCGTATACGGATAAATAAGGTGCATAATCTTTATGAAACACATAACCATAATATAAATGTCTTTTTTCATCCAAAGTCATAGTACTGTCACCCTGTTGAAATCTATTCCAGAGTTTGGAATAGTGAAAGTTGGACTGTTTGTTTTCTATGTTCAATTTTATCTGTTCATAATCAGGCTTTACAAAATTATCTTCCCACGACATTTCATTGTCAATAAAAATTTGTTGAGCCAATGTGTCGCCTAATTGCGCTGCTTTTTTGGTGTATAGCATTTCATAAACATGATTACCTTTCACATTGTACAGGAAACCCAAAAAATAGTTTTCCTTTGGTGAATCCGGCTTTAAACTTATACCCTTTTTAAATATTTCTATTGCTTTGTCGTAATCCTGTATCTCCGCATAAACACTTCCGAGCATAAAATAGGTATCAACCTCCGTATCATTTATACTTATGGCTTTGTTATAAAATTCTATTGCTTTATCAAAATCCTGAATATTAGAAAATGCAAAACCCAAATTGTGATAGGCATCAAAATATGTACTGTCCGTTTCTATCGCTTTTTGATAATACTCAATAGCTTTAATGTAATTAGCACTGTCAGACTCAATATTGCCGAGTTTTTTCCATTCTTCCGCTGTCTGTGAGAATAGACTGATACTTACAGTAAATAATACTACTGTTAATAAAAATGTTTTATCCCTCTTCATAATCATTTTATTTACAATTACAAAATTTTAAAATTTTCTACAGGATATACCGTCCAGATCCTCTTCGCTAAACTTTTTAACTACGCTCTTGCGGCATTGCCAGCAACACTCCAGATTTGGCATTCTCCTTACAACCGAGGCGAACATTCAACATTGATAAGATCTTCATGGGTTTTGTTTTTTAATAAACAGATTTGTTGTTACCACTATATCATTTCTTATTCTAACCTAAAATTCAATGGGAAGGTATATCGCACCCTTATCGGCTTACCATCCTGAATCCCGGGTGACCATTTAGGTGATGATTGGATAACCCGTAATGCTTCGGCATCAAGTAACGGGTGTACACCATGAGTTACTTCCGCTTCTGTGACAGAACCATCTACGTCAATGATAAAGTCTACGATCACACGTCCTATCACCCCTTTTCTTTGGAGTTTTTTAGGGTAAGTAACGTTTGAGGATATATATTTATGAAATTCTATATCCATATCAGTTGTGTCACCGTTAAACATTGGTTTCTCATCAATCATTGCATATTCGATCTCTTCATGGTTAAAGATTTCAGGATCACCTTCTATCCTGAAAGTATGGATCATTTTTTGGAAATCTTTTTCAACACTTTTATAATCTTTCTCTAATGCTACACATATTATACTGTACATTATGTTGTTCTCGACAATCATATAAACGAGATTATAAAATGTTTGCCGCTTTGCTTTTGCTTTATTTGTAAATGCAATCCATTTAGCATCCATCCCGTTAATTTTTGATTCTCCGGTTTGCTTCATTGCATATTTTTTGAATGCTACCGGATAAACATTAATTGTATGAAAGTCCCATAATTCATCAAGTGTCAGATTATTTGCAGGATATGTTTCTATGCTAATATTTTCTTGATATCTGTCTTTGAAGCCGGTTAATTTTTGAGCGAAAACAATATTATTTCTTTTGGAATAATTCCCCCATCCTTCTATAGGAATGATTGAAAAAGTTATTCCGGAATTATAAACCCTTTTTTGGCCCATTGATAATTGGGCAAGTAATAGCAGAATAAAAGCAAATACAAATCGTTTCATCATAAAATTAAACATTTTGCCCATCCCCTGAGAAGCAGACATGCTTTTGTGTGGTAAATATAATCAATCCGAATGAAATAAAAACAACAATATAAGAAAGTTCCATTTATATCTGTGACAAGTAACATGTCACTTGTCACAGATAGGTACCACAACAAAACTTATGCTGTTGTAATTTCACAAATAAATGCGAATAAATTTTATTACCGGACATGCAAAGGATACAATTTAGAATAATCCAGGAAAATAGACAAATCTATGGAAATTGGCAAGATCATAGTATATATTAAAAACTCAAAAACTGACGTCTATATCAGACTTTTATTGCTATAGATTAAATTATAAAGTTGACTGTGGTTGTAGTCCAAGCGGGGGATTATTTTTCTAAGTTAATGATTTTTCAGAAGATTGAACAAATATTTAATACTTTTATTTTATTGATATTTAATATCTAAATATAATAATAGGCAAACTGTTTCAACTACTGATTCGCAAATAATATTTATGCTAACACAAAAAAATGCAGGAATGTTTATTGTATAAAAATAAACATTCCTGTCTGTTGATTAAAATTATAAATCTAAAATATCATTATTTCAAATACTTATTCAACATCGCAGCAGTGAACATTGCCAGACTTTTTACAGGAGATATCTCTGCAAATCCATTCAATAATCCCCAGTCATGTATAACACTGTTGAAACGGATGGTAGTTACAAATACCCCGGCTTCGTCAAGATGACGGCCCAAAGTTTCACCTCCATCTCTTAATATATCATTTTCAGCTACTTCTATTAATGTTGGAGGAAGTCCTTGCAGTTGTTCTTTAGTGGCGCGCATGGGTGATATGTGGTAATTATCCCAGTCTGATTCGCTATTCAAATAGTTATCACGCATCCATTCCATTAAAGTTGTAGTAAGAAAACGTTCTTTGCCATATTTTTTATAGGATTTGAAATCGGTACTTGCATCCGAGTAAGGCCACATAAGTACCTGACATTTAATTTCGGGAGTTCCTTTTTCTTTTGCTAACAGGGATGTTCCTATAGTCATATTGCCACCCGCACTATTACCGATTACGGCCAGGCGTGTACCATCGACATTTATCTGGTCTCCGTTTGCAGCTACCCATTTTGTTGCTGCATAGCATTCGTTTAGCGCAACTGGAAATTTTACTTCCGGCGAGCGTGTGTATTCTACAAAAACACAGGCCAGCTGCGATTCTACTACTATATCCCTAACCAAACGTTTATGCGTTGGATAGTCGCCCAATACCCATCCACCTCCATGTATGAACATAAATACAGGAAGTTTTCCCTGCACTCCATTAGGACGGACTATTACCAGCTTTACAGAAAGTCCATCTTGTTCTATTGTTTTGTATGATTCTTCTATACCTGATAAATCTACATTTACAGATGATTGTGCTCCTTCCAAAACTTTGCGCGCTTCAGTCGGAGGAAGTGATTCTACGGGTGTATCACCTGCATTTAATACTTTCAGATATTTCTTTGTTCCCACACTTAAATGTTCGTCTTCCAAATAATTGGGAGCTGCTTTTAAACCATCAAGAATACTCATAATCTTTTTACTTAAATGTTAATACTTTATTTATTAGTAATACTACTAAACGTCAAATTCTGTGCCATGTGAAATGTTAACAATCATTTTTATAGTTTTAAAATTACTTTCAAATGAGTTATTTAGGTTATGAAAAATGAGCGCTAAAATATCAACATATTAATCACTTTTCACATTTAATCACTTTTGAATGCGGAAAAATGTCCAAATCTATAAAACCTGATAAGATTCCGGTATATATCTAAAAATACAAAAACCTGATGTTTATATCAGGCTTTTATTGTTTTGTATCAAATTGTAAAGTTAACTATATTTCAAGCGGCATTACAAATGCCGCTCAACAAAGAGTTGTAGTTCAAGCGGTATTACAGATGTTGCTCAACAGGGGGATACAATTTAGAATAATCCGGGAAAATAGACAAATCTATGGAAATTGGCAAGATCATAGTATATATTAAAAACTCAAAAAACTGACGTCTATATCAGACTTTTATTGCTATAGATTAAATTATAAAGTTGACTGTAGTTGTAGTCCAAGTGGCATTACAAATTCGAATTAACCGATCATAAGCTTCATTATGTCAATCACATGTAAAATTAACTTCAGAAACTTAAACATTATAAGCAAATAATGGTTAAATTACTGTAAATAATGATAATAAAATCATAGGAATATTGCCGCTCAAGAGGAGAATGATAATATTCGAACGGAGATAAGTTTCTAAGTTCCCTCATAACTTTTTGCAAGTCTACCCCCCCCAATCTATGGTAAATAACTTATTATAAATAGCTTAGTATTCTATTATATATCCATCAGCTTGTTTATTTACATTTTCTAAATTTAGTTCCTCAAAATGAGGCTCATTTTCTATTTCATAAACTCGATATAATTTATATTTACTCTTGTTTGTAAGATAAGTGTTATATTCATTACTAGACAAGAAAAATTGTTTTGATTTTGGGTCTTTTTTTTGTCTAGTTGTTGTCTTTACTTCAATATATATTTCATTTTCATTGTTGTCATACGAGAGAATATCGTATCCATAATGGATAGATTCTAAAGCAACGTGTTTGGCTTCTTTTTTGCTGCCATTTTTTCGTAATTTTTCACATTCTTTTTTCCAAACAAATAATTCTCCATCAGAACCAATTTTAGCTTTCCTTTCCGCTCTCTTGGCCCATTGTTCCGACGTCAATGGTGGTACAGTCTTTTGATTGCTTTTAGTTGACTCAATAGCAGTCATTAAAAAAATAACTTGTGAAACATAAAAGTCCAAAGTCAATAGCTCAATATAACCTGATTCATTAGGAAAAACTTTTATAGTTATGTTCGAGTTCTTAGGATCATAATTTATTTTGTCTATCCATAAATCAGGCAGTGTGTTTTCTCCGTTAATATATGCGGAAAAACCTAAATCAAATAAATCATTATATCTAGTTTTTATGCTCGGATTATTTTTAATTGCGTCAGATAATAATGTTCCTAACCTATTAAGAGTACTTTCTAACTCATCTCTTTCTTTTATATGTAAACTATGAGCCGAAGCACTCCCAAAATAAAATCCAATATTTAGACAAGATACTTGTTTATCAATGACAAAGCTAATTTGAGCAGAATATTGTTTGTTTTTAGTTCCTTTAAAGAATGTAGACCAAACATAATTCAGAGTATTCCCTCTTGACATAGGATTTGCTTCTGGCGACACATTTGTTTGAAAAGGTCCATATAATTTATATTTGTCAGAAAAATAATTTGCTATTTTCTTTAATTTTTCTTTTATATTTTTGAATTGGTGTCGTTCTTCTTCACTTGAATTTGAAGAAAGAGATAAACTTGTATAATTTCTGGAACTTAATTCATTGATCAACTTTAAATCATTTTTAGTTAATGCTTCAATTTGCATATTGTCTTATTTTTAATTATTCATAACGCTCAGTAACTCCGTAGTTCGGGGAAACATAAATGTTTGGTTGAGCGAAAGGAACTGCCAAGTTTTTCTAAACTATTGGCAAGTAAACACCCCCACATTATTCCAAACCGCTTGTTGGTGGCTTTTCTATTTTCCCCACATCTTTTTGTAATGTGCTTCATAACCCGTAATTTTAAATAATTCAGCAAAAGCATCTTTGAAGTCGGTATAATCGAATTCTTTGAAATCAAAAATATTTTGCCCCAATGAATGAGATTCTCGATTTATGTATCTATAAAATGCTTGAAATCTATAGTTGTTAAGCGGTTTTTGTAAGAAAAAGTTATTTAAGTCTTTCTTTTCAACAAAATTAAAAAAGTATTCAATAACATTTCTCATACAATTTGCAATTAATGCTGGAGGTTGCTTTTCGTCTTTTACAATGAACCAATAGGCTTGATAATCGTTTTGCATTTCTTCATAATTCATTGTACAAAATGAGCTTCCTGATTCATTTTTGGTCAGTCGAAAAAGATTTTGTGTTTCTTTTCTTTCTTCGTGTTTTGTCTCTGTTATCTCATAAAAAAAATACAAACTATGAGTTAATATAAATACTTGTTCATAGTTATATTTCCATTCAACAATCTTCTCTCCCGTTTCTTTATTTTTTTTGGTTTCTTTTTTTCCAAAAAATTCATTCTTAATTAATCTGCCAATATTAAAAACATAGATATGTGATAAGCTTGAAATTGGGTCGTCAATAACAATTATTTTCTTTTTTCCCGCTTCAGTTGCATTTTTCTTACCTCTACACAATTCAATGAAATAAAGAAAGCTAATAATCATTTTTTCTCCTTCACTCAACGAATGGAATATTTTTTCTTTATTTTCTCCTCGTACTATTTTATATAAGTTTTCGGAGTGTTTCATTATTTTAAAATCATCAATTCCCAAATCGACTAAACCACTGTTTATGTTTGCAATAGCTTCTTCAATGTTTACTGTATGTTTTTGTTGTTCTGAGATAATTGTGATTTGTTCATTTATTTTCGTCCCATAATCTCTAATTACTATTTCCAAAGCATTGGTTTTATTTTTTGAAGTTAGTTTTTCTGCTTTAAAAGAGCTTATTGCTTGGTCGTAATCCCAACGCATATTTTGCCAAAACTCAGTTTTTATTTTTGATTTTACAGATTCTTTTTGGTCAATATTTCTATTATGTTCGGCAATAAGTGTATTTATTTTTTGAATAACATCATTTAATTCCTGAAGTGCTACTGTGGAATTTTTAAGCGTTACTGATAAACTCGGTGTTTTAATTTTACTATCAATTAAATTTCTATTATCTTCAACAACTTTGATAAATGCTGTGTATTTTATTTCAAAATCTTTTTTATATCCTTCAAATTTCGGATTTACTTCAAAAATGGATTTGTTAGGAATAAATTGAATTGCTTGTGAGTAATCTAGTAAGAATGATTTTAAGGAACTTATGTCTGCTTCATATGAAGCATCAAAATAACTTTTAATATTCTCTACCAATGTTTTTGAAATTGTTTTTTCCTGACAAAAAGGACAAGTTACATTTTCTTGAATTGACTCTGTTGGTAAATATTCCAACCCCGTTTTAACCCAATCAGAATTATTCAATTTTTTGATTAATTCTGAAATTGTGCTGTTTTCATTACCTACAATTTGTTTGTGAAATAGAGATTCTGTTTCTATGTTGTGTTTTGTGAAAACAATTAAAGATAGTTCAGGATATTTTTGAGCATTTTCACCCAAAATTGATTGTAAATCATTTTTTAAATCAACAATATTTCTCGAAGGTTTTGTTTCAGGTTTTAATAAAACAACAATATGATTAAACAAAGAATCCTTTGAACCTTTGAAGCCTTCTAAACAAAATTCGAGAACTCTATCGCCTCCGCTATAATCTGTCTTGATTTTCCAAAGTATATCCTTTATCGCATTTTGCTTTAAGTTTATACTTGTGATTTCAGATTCAAGTTCTTTACTTTTTATCTCTCGCTCATTTTCAAGCTTTTCAATTTCATTTTGTGCATTTGCAATTTTTGATTCTGCCTCTTTATTTTCTTTTGACAATGTAAAAATTCCTTTTAAACTTTCAGGCTCAAAGAAATTTTCGTGAATGAAAGTTTGATTATATACGAGTATTTCGTGATTTTCATCTAATCCGTCAACAGAACAATTTTTATATCTGCTTTCTGTCGGCTTGTAAAAAAAATTAGATAAGGTACTTTTACCTGTCCCATTTAAACCATAAACAAGATTTACCTTTTTGTCGGTTTCTAAAATTGTTGAGTTTTTATAACTTGCTACCTTGTTCAAATTTATTTTACTTATCATATTTTACCTATTTGTTTGCTTTTGTAGTTCAATAAGTTTTTAATTTATCATACAATGTTTCATTTTTAAAAAAATGAAGCATTGTATTAAAATTGACTCAATATTACTTTCTTGTTTTGATGAAGAACAGGTATCCACGAGCATATAGCAGATGTTTTATATCAGAAAAATCAGCGTGTCTCATATATAGTTGACTAAAAATCGAAATAATAAGTTTAACCCGCTTGTGGCAAATATAATTAAATAATTAAACAAAATAAAAAAAGTAAAGAAAAAATGTTTGAATGATCCGCATAAATACACATTACGAATTAACAGCAAGTAAGCGCAAACAATCTGATTAAAAGAAGTTTTCCCAACAAAACACTTTATGTATTTATCTTATTTTCAAAATCTTTAATTACCTTATTCAATTTATCGCCGAATATCCGTTGGGCATTTTCGTATGATTGATTTTCAAAAAACTCAATGAATTTTTCCCTCCCGAAATAATCGATCAAATCTTTGACAAATAATCCGGACAACGGATACAATATCTCTTCGGCATATTTGGCTTTGTTTTCCCAACAATCTTTTATGGAAATTTGTTGTTGATTGGCCACCACCCATTTTTTTACCTGTGTTAACCGGTCCTGACGGGTTAGATCAAAACATACGGCAGTTCCCTCATTGATAAACCGTGTTTTATGGGAAATATCTGTTGTATAATGGGAGATAACATGGGTCATTTCATGTCCTACTGTTTGTTGGTAATGTGAATGAACGATACAAAATCCCGGTCTTGCAAATCCCAGGTTTGCTTTTAAAATTCTGACCGCATCCTCTCTTGATTCCCACACAAAAAAATCGGTCTTTTTAGGTAAAGTGCTTTTGAAAAAACCATTGATACTCTTGTAGGCATTTTCCCGTAAAGAGGTATATTTCTCAATATCACCATCACTCATATTCTGGAAATAAAAACGAAAATTCTCCGTTTCAACGATTTTCCAGTGATCATAAAACTCATGAAAACCGAAAAGCAGGGTCTTTCCATAAGCGTCATTGGTCGCGTTTTTAGTCGCATTCAAATGGATACATTCGGTGAGCGATTGCTTCGAGTCCTGGTACTTCTGCAGCATAAAATAACAAGTACCCAGGTATCCAAGCGCCCAGGCCTTAAGCCATGAGTTGTTGCTGTCATTTTTTACTACACATGTAAGATAGGGAACCGCTTCCTTAAAATTCCCCTGGTCCGTATAAGTCCTGCCTATCAATAGATTTAAGTTTACATTTAACGGATCTGCCTCAAGGAGCGGGACAGCCTTATCTATTACCTGATCATAATCCTTTGATTGATACAATTTCCAGAGATCATCCACGACAGAACTTTGTCCAAATGCGACCAGGCTGGCCAAAAGAAAAAACGACACGAATATATTTTTCATCATAGTTTGATGGTTATTTTAATAATCATTGAATATCACTCCCCTTACACAGCAAATATAGTCAATTACGAATTATAAATTACGAATTACGATAATCCGTGCTTTTTAAAATTTAATCGGGAACTTCGATCTAAAGTCTACTTTCAGTTGTCCGCCTATTACTTCTTCGATAACGGCAAAGGCAAAACTCTTATCTCTGCTCTTTTTTCATTCGTAATTGATCATTCGTAATTCGCAATTGATCATGATCATTCGTAATTCGCAATTGACTAAAGTTTTGAGATAAGCAAAAGAATTGATACATTCGCCATAACATAAAAGCGATAAAGTTCCGGAAACAATAAAGCTTAGAAAGTATACGATCTCAATAAAAAACAACTAAACGACAATTTTAAATAAGCACTTATGAAAAATTCAATATTATACATGATGATGGTTATCCTACTTGGATGCTCAGCCTCTCAAAAGAACATTGACCTGAGCGGTAGCTGGCGGTTCAGGTTAGATCCGGACAATGTCGGAGAAATCCAGCAATGGTATCATACCATATTCAATGATCCTATCACCCTGCCGGGCTCATTGCAGGAGCAAGGATATGGTTATGATATTGGCATCGATACGAAATGGACAGGGGGCATTGTTGACAGAGCCTGGTATACTGCTCCGGAATATGAAAAATACAGGCAAAAGGGAAATATCAAGGTGCCTTTCTGGTTGAATCCCGATAAGCATTATGTCGGAGTAGCCTGGTACCAGAAAGAGATCGATATTCCTTCGGGTTGGAAAGATAGAACCGTTCAACTCGAACTGGAACGCACACACTGGGAAACGACACTCTATATAGACGGTATGAAGCAGGACAGGCAGGATGCTTTATCAACCCCTCACCGGTATTTCCTGGACGGTCTTAAACCCGGAAAACATGTCATCAGTATACGTGTGGACAACAGGGTTCATCCTGATGTAGGTGTGAATGCCCACAGTGTTTCCGATCATACCCAGAGCAATTGGAACGGCCTTACGGGCAACCTGTCGCTTTCGGCAAAACCCAAAGTATATATTGACGACGTACAGGTATATCCCGATGTGGCCGGCAAAAAGGTAAAAGCCGCCATCCGGCTGAAAGGAAAAACAGACACAGGAAAAGGCAAGGTGCTGGTACAGATAGAAACCGCTAAAGGAGAATCAGTAGGCAAACCTGTCCACCTCGGATTTGAAACTACGGACAACGACACACAACTGGATGTTACCATAGAAGCAGGAGAAGAGATATTATTATGGTCTGAACACTCACCCAACCTATACCGCCTGAAAACGACCGTAACCTCTTCGGGCGAAAAAGACGAAAGATATACCCAATTCGGGTTCCGCGACTTTAAGAAAAACGGGACGCGCTTCCAGGTAAATGGCCAGCCCATCTTTTTGCGTGGGACGCTCGAATGTTGTATCTTCCCATTGACCGGCTATCCTGCGACCGGTAATAAATATTGGGAAAAGATATACCGTACCTGCAAAGAGTTTGGCCTGAACCATGTGCGTTTTCACTCCTGGTGTCCTCCGGAAGCTGCATTTCATGTAGCCGATAGCATGGGGATCTATCTACAGGTTGAATGTGCCGGCTGGACCACAGTAGGCAATGGCGGCTATTTAGATGAATGGTTTTATGCCGAAGGCGACAGGATACTGAAAGAGTACGGCAATCATCCGTCTTTTTGTTTGCTGGCATACGGAAATGAACCGGGAGGAGGCAATCAGGGAAAATATCTTTCAGACCTGGTTGATTATTGGAAAAAGAAAGACGACCGCAGACTCTACACCAGCGCCGCCGGATGGCCGTACATTCCAAACGCCGATTACTGGAACACCCCCGATCCGCGTATTCAGGCATGGGGAGGAGGGTTAAGATCCATCCTGAACGCACAACCTCCCCGTATGGATTTCGATTACAGGGACATAATAAAAAAAGAC
>JAISOY010000223.1 GCA_031275285.1 Bacteroidales bacterium
GATCATGTTTTTCGGCGGATTGCAGATGGTATTGCTGGGAATCATCGGGATTTATATCGGAAAGATCTTCATACAAACCAAACAACGCCCCAGCTATATAGTAAAAACAACGAACATTACCCACTCATCCATATGAAACGAATAGCTATCTTGATACCATGCTTCAACGAAGAAGCGACCATTGCCAAAGTTATCGCCGGTTACCGGGAGGTATTTCCATCGGCCGACATTCTGGTGTATGACAATAATTCCACTGACCGTACAGCTGAAGTAGCATCCTCATCGGGTGCAGTTGTACATAGGGAATACCGGCAGGGAAAGGGTAATGTTATCCGGAGTATGTTCCGTCATGTTGATGCCGACTGTTATATCCTGATCGACGGAGATGATACTTATCCAGCAAAAGATGCACAAGTCATGGTGGACATGGTCCTTAACGGCCAGGCGGATATGGTCATTGGCGACCGTTTATCATCCTCTTATTACCAGGAAAATAAACGGCCTTTCCATAATGCGGGTAACCGTTTGGTACGCTGGTTGATTAACCGGTTGTTCAACAGCCATGTCAAAGATATCATGACCGGTTACCGGGCTTTCAGCCCCTGTTTTGTAAAAACATTCCCTGTTTTATCTAAAGGTTTTGAAATCGAAACAGAAATGACCATCCATGCACTGGATAAAAATTTCCTGCTGAAAGAGATCCCGGTCGGGTACAAAAACCGTCCGGAAGGGAGCAATTCCAAGCTTAATACCTACAGGGACGGTTATAAAGTATTACGTACTATCTTCATGTTGTACAAGGAATACCGTCCGATGGCATTTTTCGGCTGGCTTTCATTGATCCTGCTCTTGCTGGCGGTAGGACTATTTATTCCTGTATTGGCGGATTATCTCGAAACCGGGCTGGTACCCCGTTTCCCCACATTGATCGTGTCCGGAATTGTTTTTTTATGTGCACTCCAGTGTTTTTTCAGTGGTTTAATACTGGAGGTGATTGTAAAAAAACACCGCCAGTTATTTGAACTCAGTTTAAATTACTTTGAAAGGGATTGGAAATTATCCAATCACTAATGAATACCTAAAAGATCAAACATTTACTTGCACCAACATGAATAAATCCGCTAAAAATTCGTAAGATAACGAACCAGGTATCGTTTTTTTCCTACATTGGGCCAATAGAAAGCATAGTTTTGCCCCCGTATAAAATTCATTTACAGATGGAATTTTTCAGGATATCCTGGTTTGTTAAAAGACCTTTTTATTATATTTGCACACATTACTCTCAGATTTCTAATAAAATAATCGTATATATATGCCTGTATCTATCGAATCTGTACTTTTCGTTGCTGCTATATTGTTTTTTATCAGTCTTTTTGCATCTAAAGCAAGCAATCGTTTCGGAGTACCGGTACTCCTATTGTTTTTAGGGATCGGTATGCTTTTCGGATCGGATGGACTTGGAATTATCTGGTTTGAAAATTTTAAAATGGCACAGACAGTCGGTACGGTAGCTTTGTGTATCATTTTGTTCTCGGGCGGATTGGACACCCAATACGACGATATCAAACCGGTGGTCAAGCAGGGTGTCATACTGGCGACATTGGGTGTTTTACTGACTGCTTTTATCACAGGTTTTTTTATATTCTATATCGCCAATGTGTGGTTTACCAATGTGGACCTTACTTTTCTGGAAGCTCTATTGTTGGCGTCAGTAATGTCTTCTACCGATTCGGCATCTGTATTTTCCATTTTAAGGGGAAAAGGCGTACGGTTAAAAAACAACCTGAAGCCAATGCTCGAACTGGAAAGCGGAAGTAACGACCCTATGGCATACATGCTGACGGTTGTCCTGATACAACTGATCACAAGCGAACAAACGGGCGGGGATGTGTCATACGGCGGTGCCGTACTTTCTTTTATCCTCCAGTTCTCTATAGGTGCGATAGCAGGATATCTGTTCGGACGGGGAGCTGTATGGCTGATCAATAAAATCAACCTGAATAACGACTCCCTTTATCCGATCCTGCTGTTTACCTGCGGTATTTTTATCTTTTCTGCGACTTATTTCCTGAAAGGAAACGGATATCTGGCTGTGTATATTGCCGGTCTGATCATCGGTAACTCCAGGATTGTTCAAAAACGTTCTTCCATGCGCTTTTTTGACGGACTGGCATGGATCAGCCAGATCGTGATGTTTCTCACGTTGGGTTTATTGGTCAATCCCAAGGAACTATGGTATGTCGCTATGGCCAGCATATTGATCGCTTTATTCATGATTTTCGCATCCCGTCCGTTAAGTGTCTTTATCTCATTATTGCCCTTCCGGAAAATGGCGGTTAGGGATAAGTTATTTGTTTCATGGGTCGGGTTGAGGGGAGCTGTTCCTATTATTTTTGCCATTTACCCACTGGCTGCTGGTCTGGATGATAATCGCTTCATGTTCAATGTTGTATTTTTTATCACACTATTATCACTTTTATTACAGGGAACCTCCCTGACTAAAGTTGCCGACTGGTTGAAGGTATCCGTCAAAGGGAGGGATAGAAGTAAATTCGAAAACTTCGATGTGGAATTCTCGGAAGACATCAAATCAACCATGACGGAAATAGAATTGAATGATCAGATATTAGCCAATCATGATCACTTGATGGATCTGCCCCTACCCGAAAATACCCTTGTTGTAATGGTCAAACGGGAAAATAAATATTTTATCCCCAAAGGAAATACCGAGTTGTTACCTGAAGACAAACTGCTGATCATTACCAATAAAGAAGAAGATTTACTGGAAATATATGAAAACCTGGGGATAGACTACCGGCTAAGGCGCACATAAACAAAAAGGAGCTATCCCAAAAAGTCCAAAACAACGGCTTAACCTTTAGCTCGGCAAAGCCAACTTAGCGTAGCCCTTCTCAACGAAGTTAATTACATATTACGCCGAACTATTCGGCAATTTATTACTTCTGAATACTTTACGCTACTTATGTATAAATTTTATGCCGGCTTAAGTAAGTATTGTTGAATGTTGCTAAAAAAATTTACTAAAAAAAGTAAAAGTCTATTTTATATGTGAGAATATTTATGATTACTTTCCGGGAATGTTTATGTTTTGAATTTGTCTGTTCTGATACTCCTTTTGTCCTTGCAGCAACATCAACCATTCCAGATACATCTTGTCGGGCATTTTACGGTAGCCGAGTTCATGAATGTGGGCATACATTCCTTCCAGTCTGGCAAAAAGCTGTTTGTTTTCAGGTGTACTTTTATCGGGTTGATTACGGTATGATTTCATCAATGTTTCGGCTTGGAGCAACAAGGCATTTACATAATTGGGATAATATTTCAAGGCGGTTTCGCAGCAGTTCAGGATAAACCCCGGATTAAAATCATTGCCGGACTTCTTTTGAAATCCTTCTGCCAGATCGATCAGGCACATGGCAACCGATTGTTTTTGCGATAAGGTATCCATATACACACCGTTTCTTATGGCATCCAGATGGATATAGCCCGTAGCCGTCAACCAGCCGTCAGTAGGGAAATAGCCGCTGGTAAGTTCGGTGTTGTACCAGCCGTCTCTTTTATTGTAGAGCTTGATATATAAATGATTGGGAGCAAAGGATAGCCATGCCCGTTCACCCATTTCTTCTACAATCAGTTTGTAGAGGATTGGTAACGAGTGACAATTACCTTTATATGTTTCAAATAGTTTTGTTACAAACATATTACTCCAGTCTTTTTCTCCTGCAAAATCTTCGAAATTGTAAGTGAAAGGAGGGTGAACAAAAAGAGTATCATCAATTTTAAGTTGAATCGTATCTGTCATAAGTAAAAAAACTGATGCATATTTTTTAGTTTTTGTACTATCTTTATTATTATAAGAAAGTTTTATTGTATTTTCTATTTCATTACACATAGAAACGAACATGTTGATTTTTAAACAAAAATCATAATAATTATATTGATTATTATAATAGGCATTTTCTGTGATAAATACAGCCCTTTTAAAACTGATGTTTCTTGTGTTGTTAAGCATATCACAAAGCTCCATATAGGCATTGTTGTAAAAAGAATTATTATTTTGTCCTATACAGTGTTGAAAAAGAAAAATGAATATAATTATGGTTAAGATTTTCATAAAGATGTAATACTTTTATAGGCTTTATTTAATATATTTCAACAATCTTGTTAGTAGAAAATTGTATATTTCTATATCTATCGGATTAGGATTAATTATAGTGGTTAATTTTGATTCTCCATATATATTATCATCTTTATCTTTATAATAAAAATACGTTTCATTACCTTGAGAAAATATATATCCGTTTTTATAAAAATCTGAATTCAAGTTAATAAAACCTTTGTGATAAATATTTTTATTAAACGCTTTTTTTAGTATTTTTTTATGTTTTCGTATTTTTAAAGATTTGACTATAATATACGTTGAATCATTTTTTTGTAAAAAATATTCTCTATAAAAATTACTTTTTTTTTCAATTATCAGAAACCATCTATCATCAACTGAAAACAACAAATATGCATTTTCAATCTTTTTAAAAAGTAATTTTTCTATTTTCCCTTTGGCTATCAGGCGGCTACTATCTATTTTAGACAATTGCTGTGTATAACAAATTGAATTGATAACTAAAAAAAAACATAAAATAATATAGCATTTACTCATAGATTTCAATTTAATTTTCAAGGAAGCGCGTACGGATTAACAATTTTAGCTCCACCATGTTCGGTTCTAAATGTAGTTATTTTCATCACTCTACGTATTAAATTATCAACACGAATTGCTCGTGTATTATTATCAACACCAGATAATTTATTTGCTGCTGCAACTCCATGACCAATTATTTCATGACCAGTTGTAACAACTCTCCCTCCGTCATGTACAACACCTTTACCTTCCATAATTACTGAATGAGAACCATCCTTTGTCGGTATATTTAAGCCACCCCCTGAAATGGCATTCATTGTAGGACCACCCATTGTTTTTCCTGGCACCATTGCGTCTCCAGCACCCTTTTGAACACTGTTTACATGATCTCTTAATGCACTTGAACCTTCAATAGATACATTTCCTGATATATCAACAAATTCGACTTTATGAATGGATGAAGAATTAATAGTTCCAACAAACTGATCAACCAATGCTTGCTGATCAGTTGATAATTGAATTCCATCAAATGCAGCAGTTACAGCATCTGCTGCAATAGAGTTAAATGTTGTTCCACTTTTATCAAGTGTAATTAAATCTCTAAATTTATCAAATTCTTTATCAGCAAACATAGTATTGAAATCAGTTTGTGCCTTTAAAACATCGTTTTTTGTCAAGCCTACTATAGTCCGGCCATCCGGATCTATGTATTTAATGGGATTATTGGCAACATACGCATACGGTGAAATATGGTAATACTTTTCCGCCAATGGATCGGGTGTATTAAACCGGCCGATCATCGGATTCATGCTGACTGTTTGAGGGTCTAACCAGAACACGGTGGTATCGGGCTTATATTCCCCTGAAATGCTCTTGCTCCTGGGAACGAATAATACGGAGCCGATCACAACGGTATCCTTCCTGTCGTGAAACTCTTCGAAACGTCCTTCGCTGGCCGTGATCACACGAACGTTATAACCGTACCCGGCAAAGGGATTGGTGTTTTGCGCCTGCAAGAGAAACACGTTCCACATTAAAACTGGTATTAAGGCTAATCTTTTCATGGTGTTGGATTGATGTGGTTATTTGACGAGATATTGCATTTTCATATTTTGATTTCCGGACTTTGCTTTTTCTTCACTGACGTGCTTCAGCCATAGTTGATACAACTCCTGCGGCATCGGTTCGAAACCCCGGGCATATATTTCATCCTCGACCTTCCGGTACAACTGCCATGCCCGTTTAGCCGCCGGACAGTCTTCCATATCATCCGGCGTTTCCACTCCCGTATGGGCGCAAATATAAGAGAGGATATACTGTGCATAGATACCCTTGAAAATATTCGCCCTGATATTTTTCGGGTCAAATTCCAATGCCGTATTGTAGCACATGGCAAAAAAACGGTCGCATCCGTAAGTATGCCGGTATATCAATGCCAGATCGAGAAGGATGTCTGCAAGTAGTTCTTTCTTAGTCATCGGATACAGGTATATGTTTTTCCGTAACGCTTCAGATTTGATAAAGCCGCCGTACATATAATGCTGGTCACTCAGTATGGCTCCGCAGGTCAGTTCCAGGTTATGCCAGGTTCCCAAAGGGTCCTGGATTTTTACAAAAGAATGTAACGGGGCGGTGGCAAAATGAGCTTCGAACCCCATTTCTTCCGCCATGATCAGGAAACGCTTGGGCATGGAGTTGCACTGTCCCGTATTTTCCGTCATCAGCTTTGTCACAAACACTTTTGTTATGTCTTCCTTTCCGCCCGGATCATTATAATCGTAGGTCATGGGATAATGTACCAGTGTTTTTTCATGGGCGGAGAGTTGTACCTCGAATGTGTCGGTGAGAAAATGAAACAACATCATCGCCTTTACCATCGGATCGTCTTCATTTAGCTTTAGTTGCCTGATCCTGGCATTGCACAGTTCGACATCCCTGCGTATGGATTGGTCGTAATCGTCATAATTCAGGCTGTTGCCATAAAAGGTGTTCTCCGCCATAAAAACAGCGTCCTTGATACTGACCGGGGCTTCTCCCGTCAACATTTTCTCGATTCCGTCAAATGCACGGTGAAAGTTTTCCACTCCATCCGCTCTCCTGAAATCGGGTAAGGGAATGGCATTTCTGCAGTTGACAAAATTCAATCCCCGTTGCGGCTCAAAATCTGCAATGGCTTCCTGCAACTGCTTCTGCCGGTTTTGCCGTTGGAGTTCATGTTGCCGGGCTTCTTCAATGATCTGTTCATTTCGCTGCCGGGTATCCGGCAGGTAATGGTGATGCCCCTGCGGATATGAAACTGCCGGTTGCGGTGAATTGCCAATGATAACGTTTGGCTGTAAAGTGGCTGGTTTAGGAGTGGTTATAACCGGAATACCGGGAAATTGCCCTTTAGATTCCATACAAAAGAACCCTGTCAAAGATAGAAACAGAAAAATAAAATTGAAAGTCTTTGTTCTACAAGATATTATTCTGACAAAACCTTTTCTCATAAATAATTGTTTTGTTGGTAATAAGCACTCAATGCTATTTAATGTTTTCTTAAGTCACATCGATCAAGTTGTTACGTTTATAAAATATGACATTCATTGTTTGGTATTACTTAATATGCCAAATATAGATAATTATCCAACAACTACTGTATATTTCATATTTTTTTTTTGAACTTCTTTTATTTTATTATTATTTTACACGAATAAACAATAATTTACCGTTTATTACACCATTACACTAGTAATGTGTAATTTTTTACACATAATTACTTTTAGTAATGCAATTACTTATAATTTTTTCTACAAATAATGTTATAAACAACATACTAAACCTTTCTTTTGCCTCTACAGTATTAGAATATAATCTGGTCATACCTACGGGTATGTATTTTTACATTTAACTATCGACAAAGCAATGCTATATATGTCAATTGGCCCGGCTAAAGCGCAATTAAAACAAAAGGATACCCTTTTGAGATATCCTTTTGTTATTCGGTGAATGATTTATCTAGCCTATATCTACTGTTGCTGCTACTTTATTTTTGGCTGCTGATGTTTTTTTAACGGCTACAGTTTTTACTTTGGGCTTTTCTTTTGTTTCCGTTTTCTTGACAGCCTTCTTTTTAGGCTGGGCTTTAGGTGCATCTTCCATTTCCGTATCATCATCATCCTGCATGGCTTTGGCAATGGTAGTACGCAACTTATCCAACTGCAGCTTTGTCATCTTCAACTGCTTATCTTTTTCGCTAAGTTCCTGTTTCAATGCATCCACATCAATTTTTTCTGCAGGAACTTCAGCTTTTTGTAATTGCAATGTAAAATCCGATAAAATATTCATGTAATTAATGAATGCATCATAGGGAGACTCATACGGATTATAGGGTGTCCGGCGCCCGGTAGAATAAAATTTAGTACTCATGAACCGGAAATGATCACTTGCCTGTAAATATTTCCAATCGACCTTAACTTTAGGATCCGGTGTATTTTTTACCCTTTCGGCCAAACCGTACAATTTATCAAATGCCTCCAGTTGCAACTCGTTACCCCGCCAGGCGGTGAGGTCGCGTTCCTCATCAGTCCATGATATCGGATAATGAATACTGATAGGAGCAACAGGCTGTATGTCCAACAGTTCATCAGGCGTTACAAAAGTAAATTTCTTTTTGAGTGCTAACTTGGGCAGGTGACGCAAAAACTCAAAAATACCTGAGGATAATGTTTGTTTCTCTCCAAAAGTGGCATAATCCAAAGACAGGTTGATGATCTCTTCTTTTGGATCCAATAACTCCAGCCAACGTACGAATTTATCAGCCGTGAGCGGATACTCTACCCATGATTGGTTGGAGAAATTAAACCGTATATCATCGCTCAGCTTATAATTACGCAATAAGAGTTTTAACCGGGGATTAGTAGCTGAACAATACATATAATTAGGGCTCTTCCAGCCTAAAATATGTTTGGCGCCTTCGGTAAGTACTCCCCGGAAGCCCATTTCTCCCACCATAGCTCCAATGTCGTTGCTGTAAATCATATTACTGTTACAGAAGACCTTGCCTACCGGCTTACCGAAATGGCGCTGTATCTTTTCTTTATGAGCATTTACCTGTGTTTCAAACTCTTCCCTATTGACCAATGAAGCCAGCGAATGGGCATCTGTTCCACCTACAAATTCGACACATCCGGTATCGGCCAGTTCCCGGAAACTATCCAACACGTCAGGAGCATACAATTCAAATTGGTCGAGAACGGTTCCGGATATAGAAAACGACACCTTTATCTTTCCTTTATTTTCTTTAATAGTCTCCAGCAATATTTTATTGGCAGGAAGATAAGAAATATCGGAAATACGACGAATATACGACTCATTGGCATAGTCATCATAGTAATAATGGTCATTACCTACGCTGAAAAAACGATACCTTTTTAACCTGAACGGCTGGTGTATTTGAAAATTGAGGCATATCTTTTTCATAATACTTGTATTTAATATTTAATTTACTACACTATAATATACATCTCTGACATTCTTTGCAGATGTCTCCCACTTCATTTCGTCTACTTCATCTTTTCCGTGTTTCTTAAATGTCCCGTGAAGAGCGGGATAATTCAAGATACCGTAAATAGCATCAGCCATAGCATGCGTATCCCAAAAATCTATTTTAACAGCATTTTGCAATACTTCTGCAACCCCCGACTGACGGGAAATGATTACCGGGACATTGGACTGCATCGCTTCCAGCGGTGAAATACCAAATGGTTCCGATACTGAAGGCATGACATAAACATCGCTCATTCCAAACATTTTATTCACATCATCACCTTTCAGGAATCCTGTAAAATTAAATTTATCCATAATTCCCAGACGTGCGGCACGGCGTATCATTTTGTTCATCATATCACCACTCCCGGCCATTACAAAACGGACATTATCCATCTTCTTAAGCACTAAAGCAGCCGCTTCTATAAAATACTCAGGACCTTTCTGCATCGTGATCCGGCCAAGGAAAGTCACGATTTTTTCATCAGACTCTTTCGGTTTTTTCCCAAAAGAGTCACAGGCAGCACATCCTTCAACCGGTTCCACGGCATTGTATACAGTAACTACCTTTTTCGGATCAATTCCGTATTTTTCAATGACAATATTCCGGGTCAGGTTACTTACCGTAATGATTTTATCGGCTGCTTCCATCCCTTCCTTTTCGATATTGAATACCACGGGATTTACATTTCCCCCGCTCCTGTCAAAATCCGTAGCATGCACATGGATCACCAATGGTTTTCCCGACACATATTTGGCTGCGATACCTGCAGGAAAACATAACCAATCATGAGCATGAATGATATCAAAAGTATTTTCAAGCGCTATAGATGCCGCTACCAATGCATAGTTGGATATTTCCTGCATCAGGTTCTGCCCGTATCCTCCTGAAAACTGGAATTTCCCGTTGAAATCGGAAGTTATGAATTTATTCTCTCCTGAAATGGTATCTACATTATATTTTTCATATAATTCAGGATCAACATAGGGCAACAGGTTAACGCCGACTTCTATTTGTTGCATTTCCTTTAAAAAACCCAAAATACGCGTATCTTTAACCCGTACAGGAATATTATTGGCTCCCAGCAACCGCATATTGCTTTGATCTTCATCCCCGAAAGCTTTGGGAACGACGAATATTATTTCCATATCGGAGAATGTGGACAAGCCTTTGGTCAGTCCGTAACAGGCTGTTCCCAATCCTCCTGAAATATGGGGCGGAAACTCCCAGCCAAACATTAAAACTTTCATATTTTTTTCATTTTTATATACTTATTAAAAATTCTATTTTTTAAGATTCCGGAAAATATTAAGCTTCATATTTTTCCAGCATCTTAAACATCATTAATAATGCTCCCACGCTCCAAGCTTGCGAAATAGCTCCTTTTGCAAGATGCGGAGGATCTCCGTTATAGACTTCGGAAATAGTTCCGATTCCATGTTGGTTCATTTCTTCCTCAAATCCATGTAATAAGCCGTCAATATAGGCTACGCCCGACTTTTTATGTATACGTAACCAACCTGCACTAAATCCTTCAAGCAACCATGGCCATACGGTTCCCTGATGGTAAGCCTTGTCTCTTTCTTCCTGATTTCCCTGATAGGTGCCTTTATAGTTAGGGTCTTCAGGGGATAATGTACGTAATCCCCGTGGGGTAACCAACTGTGTTTTCACCTCATCCAGTATTGATTTCTTTATCTCATCATTGACCGGACTATAAGGTAACGAGGTAGCGAATACCTGGTTAGGACGGACTGACCAGTCCTTTTCATCGCCATTCACGACATCGGCCAGATACCCTTTTTCTTCATCCCAGAATTTTTCTACAAAAGAAGCGGCAATTAGTTCAGGAAGGTCTTTCCATTCTTTGATGAACTTTTTGTCTTCCGCCTCTTTTGCCAGTTCAAGCGCGAACATGACAGCATTGTACCACAATGCCTGTACCTCCACCGGATATCCCATACGAGGAGTTACGGGAACTCCATTGACGACGGCATCCATCCAGGTGAGCGCCTTACCTTCTTCCCCTGCATAAATCAGGCCATTATCATGCATCCGGATATTAAAAGGTAAAGATCCGTTACGGAAATTATTCAGGATGGTCTTCATCGTACCACCGTAATGCTTCCAGACAGCGGCATTGGCACCGGTAAAAGAGACATATTGTTGTATAGCAGAAAAAAACCATAAAGGTGCATCTACCGAATTGAAAGCGGGATTCTGAACAGTTCCCATATTCGGGAACAATCCGCCTTCCATGCGTTTGAGCATCGTATCCAATATCTGCCTGCAGGTTTTAGGGTCGTCAATGCCCAACGTAATCCCGGGAAGCGCGATAAAAGTATCACGTCCCCATACCCCAAACCATGGATAACCGGCAATCACTTCCGTTGTCTTTTCTTCATCATCACGGATGACAAACTGTTGTGCTGCATTGGTCAGGCAATGCATATAACTTGACCTTGGCAAACGGCGTTCCAATTGTGTTGCAAAACGCCTTTTCAATGTTGTGGGGGACTCTTCTACAAGACTCCCTGAAAATATAATACTCTCACCTTTCTTTATATCTATTTCAAAATACCCGGGTACAAAGAGATCCTCGCGGTATTCGTAACCGCGTTCCTGCTCTTTGGGATATTCGATCCCATAATACCAATCCGGAACAGGGACGAATTCGGCTGCTTTCGAAAATTGCATATAAAGCGCCGGTAATTCGGGATACATCTGGATACTCACACCGTTTTTGATTTTTTCCACATGCGTGTTTGCCTGATGATTGGCTTTTGTCAGCTGGTGCATGCCACGAAAGGCCAGGAACGGACGAAACCGCAATTTGGTAGGCGAATGGGCGTCTTCCAGCGTATAGCGAAGCAATATCTGCTCTTCCTGATCCACCAACAGGCTTTCTTTCCGTAACATCACCCCTCCTACCCTGTATAAAGTACTGGTAACTATGTCCGCTGAAAAGTCCACTACATATTTATGCCCTTTCGGTTCATAGATCTCACCTTCATACTTATGGATGCCCAGATTAAATTCGCTGTTGTGCTGGACAACCGTCTCATCTAAAGATGATAAAAACACATACCGCTTGTTCTCAAAACGTTTAACAGGGCTTACCAATAAGCCATGGTATTTCCGGGTATTACACCCTATGATGGTTGTATTACAAAAAGAGCCGCCTCTATTTGAACGAAGAATTTCCCTGTTTAAGGAATATTCTAAATTAACTAACTGGTTTTTGTCAAATTTCAGATAACTCATGAGCTATATATTTTTGTTAATATTCTTATTTTCAGAATGAAATAGCGAATTTCAGGTGCCTAACAATGCCTAAATATAGTAAAAAACAAGTAAAAAAACAAGTAAAAGCCGTTTAACTCCGTTTTCTTCTATTTTATCAAAGATTTTAGATGATTAATCAAAATTCCTGCCAAAACAAATCTTCTTTTGTTAACAAAACGTTAACAAAATGTAAAGCCTGCACATATACAATTATTATTCTCTATGTCAAAATGATAGAAATATAAGTGAGCCAATCTAAATATGTCATAAATAAACAAACCAAGTGAAAAATTGTTCTCTGAATCCTAAAAAAAATAAATGATCGGGTAATACTTGTTTGTTTTGGTATTTTATATACCTTTGTGCCATCGAAAGATGAGGTGAGGTGGGTGAGTGGCTGAAACCACCAGTTTGCTAAACTGACGTACGGGTAACTGTACCGAGGGTTCGAATCCCTCCCTCACCGCTGAATAACACTGAAGGTCAGCAGATTGCAATATTTATACGCAATTCTTTACGCAAAAAGAGTTGCGTATTTGTTTTTTAATTCAATCAATTATATATTTTTACAATTCATTTGATAAATTGTTTTCTCACAAATAATAATATGGAACACATTCACGCAACAGGTTATCAATTATTATCTGTAAAATATCTGTTTGAATTGCAGGAAAAAGAAGGGCAGGCTGCCAACTTCATTCAATACATCCCGAAGCGCGATATTTTCAATAAGGACGGATATTTCAAGGAAGTGGATGAATATCTGGTTACTTACAACAACGAATACATTAAAAGATTGCTCGAAACCCACCTTCAACATACGGAACATATTATTGACATTTGAAACAAGACGCTTTCCATCATACCCGAAAATAGAACGTTTGAAACGATATGGTAAAACCGGTCTGATATTTATTGTTCTTTCAGGCAAAACTTGGATTTCCCTTTTCAGGAATTATATCTGGTAAGAAACAGGTTACCAGAAATATATTTTGGTAATGCGGCAATAAGTGAACATTGATCTTGAAGCCTTGGCAACCAAACCACATTGTCAAACTTTAATCTGAACCGTATAATTGTTTACAGGATAGAGCAAATTATTGAAGAGGTAAATAAAATACATATACATCTTTCATATATGCTATATGGAAACAGCAAAGCTGCTAATGATAAAATAAATAAACTATTATTTGACTTCGGCATTGTATCAAAAGCCCATAAGGTGTTCAACAACAATCAATTTGAAGATATTTCCGAAGAAAAATTATACAACTTCCTGAATTATCCCTCCCGGTTCAAGGGTACATTGCAAGTCAAACCCAATGAAAAGACACGGATGTATTATTTAATTGGCAAATTATCCGGATCAATCCAAAATGATGGGTAGGCAAAAGAATTATGCGACACGCTCGACTTTTCATTCGAGACCTACCAGAAGAAAAAGACATACATTGAGGAAGACAAATTTGATGAAAAAAAACCCAATACACGGTTTTTAGAAGAAATTGCATCCATTTTTTAGCAGTGGCACTTTTCCCCACCAATTCCACCAAAAATAATCCCACAAAGCACTAACAACTAATAGCTTGAAGTATGCGAAAATGTGGATTACACTTTTCCCCACTAATATTCCATTTTAGTTTTGCTGTCAAATCACATCAATATACCGGCCGGATATTGTATGTGAAAAGAATTTATAAAATGATTTATAGTCATGGAATATTTAATTAATGACAGTACTCCTATTGCGATGTTGACGGTAGGGCAATTGAAACATATATTCGGTCAGCAGTTTGTTTCTAACCCTGTTCAGAGCAATCCGGACAAGGAAAAACGTTACGTATATGATATCGGCGGCATTGCCCGGCTATTCAATTGTTCATCGCCTACTGCCAACCGTATCAAGAAAAGCGGAAAAATCAATGCAGCCATCAAGCTGATAGGCCGTAAAATAATCGTTGACGCCGGACTTGCCCTCGAACTGGCAGGACGTAAAGAGGGAGGACGCAGAAGATGGATACACAAAGTTATTTTGAAGAACGTATCTATGGGGAATCAGACATTATTTGCCTGCCAATAAAATATAACATGTATCAAAGTCCGCAACAAAGGGTAAAAAACCTTCTGTCCAGCAAATGATCAGGATAACACAAACAGGTTGAAGCGGGCACCAAGCAAAAGCAGTGGAAAAGCACCATAAATGCTGAAAAATGCAGCGTATTACCAAGCAATCAAAAGAATTTTAAATATCAAAACCATAAAAAACGGATATCCCGAAATTTGTCTATTTGATAAAAAACCACTATTTTAGAGGGAAATTAATGGTATGGATTTGATAGAGTTTATAAAATTCTATTCTGAAGAGAAGAGTTGCGGGGCGACATTCATATGAAAAATTAAACAAAATTAATCACTTTGTTAAGTACGTGAAAGTGCATGATGTTTAATTTGCGGGTTATGAAATATATTTGAGGCATAAATCAGCTCACATTGTTCTTGCATGTAAGTATTTGATTTTTAACCAAAAGTAATTTGATCGATTAAGACTAATTTTAATTAGGTATTTAAATATAAATAACGAAGATGATATTATGAGATGCGTTTATTTATTTGCCTTAGGACTATTCCTTTTTTGTTCATGCCAACAAAAAAGTGATTTGGAGCAAGCATTGTCATTTGCCGGAAAAAATCGAAAGGAACTTGAAAAGGTGCTTTCATTTTATAGTCAGCGGCCAGAAAACCACTACAAACTCAAAGCGGCAGAGTTTTTAATTTGTAATATGCCAAAATATTATTCTTTAACCAGTAAAGAATTAGATTCTTTTCGTTCGGATGTAAAAACGTTTGCGTTAAAGAATGATTATAGGGTTACTGATGAACATTTCAGGGTACTTCACCCTCTTTCTTTCAAAAATAAATATGGAAATCCTCCGGCAGGTGGTTTTCGAAAGGTTTATGATGCCCATATCATTACATCTGAATTTTTGATTGATAATATTGAGAGGGCATTTGAAGTTTGGACAAGAAATCCTTGGTGTAAATCACTTTCATTCTCTGAATTTTGTGAAGAAATACTGCCTTATAGAATTGGAAACGAGCCATTGGAAAATTGGAGAAAAGCGTATTACGACATGTTTCAACCTTTATTGAATTCATTGCTTGAAACCGGCAGTTCCATTGATGCCGGTATGATCCTGTACGATGAAATAATGAATCAGCGTTGGATTTTTGACAACACTTTATCTACTATTTATTTAGGCGCGAATTCACTTTTGAAGTGTCGGTTAGGCGGTTGCGAAACAATGGCGTTTTATGCTGTTTTTGTTTTTCGTTCGGTGGGTATCCCTGCCGGCATTGACTTTATATTGCAAAATCCGGATATGTTGCATCCGCAGCATTTTTGGAACTATATGAAAGATCAGAGCGGACGGAGTATTCCTTTCGAAATTTACTCGACGCCGCCTGCTCGTACACCGAATCATATCAACAGGAAAAAAGGAAAAGTCTACCGAATTTGCTTCAGCGAACAACCGTTGTCTATTCCGAACAAATACAGTGGTCAGGAGATCGTACCTTTGCTTAACGATAAATACATGAAAGATGTGTCATCAGTGTATTTCGACAACACCATAAAGATACCGGTTTATAATGCAAAAAAAGGACGGGTTTTGTATTTGGGGGTATTCAATAACAAAAAATGGGTTCCGATAGCCTGCACTGAAATTGATACGGACAATGATGAAGCAGTATTTCATTATGTGGAGCCGAATATTGTTTACCGGCCGGTTTATTATCTGGAAGGGAGATTTATCCCTTTTACCTCAACTGTTATTCCGCAGGAAAATGGAGAGTTGCGTGTGTTGGATTCAGACAGGGAGCATTTGATACAAATGGAGCTACACCGGAAATATCCAATGCCCGAATGGGCTGAGGCATTTAAACACCGTTCGGTTGGCGGTTTGTTTCAAGGGGCAAATATGGAAGATTTCAGTGACTGTGTTACATTGTATACAATAACACATGAAATGGATATGTATTATCACCGTGTATCGGTGAGTAACGCACAAAAATTCAAGTATGTACGATATTTTTCGGCGCCGAAAAGTAGTTGTAATATGGCCGAATTGCAGTTCTTTTCGAACGGGAAAGAATTAAACGGGAAAATTATAGGAACCGAAGGTGCGTCAAGGAATGAGCATGTAAAGACGAAGTATGCAGTATTCGATAAAGATCCGGTCACTTATTACGATGCGGAATGGCCTGATAACGCTTGGGTAGGATTGGAATTTGAGACTCCTGAATGCATAACAGAGATTGAATATTTATTTCGTAGTGATGACAACGGTATTCGTGAAGGTGATGTATATGAGTTGTTTTACTTTTCCCGAGGAGGCACAATTATTTCCATGGGAAAGAAAACCGGAAAAAAGAATGGGGTATTGGTGTTTGACAACATCCCTTCGAATGCATTATACCTGCTTCATAACGAGACCAGAGGAAGAGAAGAGCGGGTTTTCACTTACGAAAACGGCCAACAGGTTTGGTGGTAATTTTCATATTGAATGATCACTTCATCAGATATGTTTTCTATGACTGTGACTTGTCCGGGGCTGAACTGTTTATTTCTCTTGTTACTTGACAGGAAAAAAGAAATAATATGAATAATAATACACTAATCTGCATCATCTTTTTAAGTTAATCATGGTAAATTCTACTACGAAAATTCCTTTTGGCGCAAAGCTGTTTATACATCACCCCATATTTTACAGGAAAAAAACTCCAATTGTATTCTGTAAACCTTTTTCCTTTTATTTAATTCGTTTCATTGTTCTCTTCCAGCGTCGCTTTCCGGTATACAGATCTTTTGATGACACAATCATAGACACACGTCCAATGATATACGCTTCCGGTATCAAACCTATATAACGCGAGTCCTGCGAGTTCATTACATTGTCGCCTGCCATGAAGTACCAGTTTGTTCGGAAAGTATATTCAGGGGCAAGTGTATCATTGATGTATACTGATGAATCTTTCAGCAACACTAATTGTTTAGTTTCATATACCATCTGTTTGTGGTACAGTTTGAAGTTTTCTGGTGTTAGCGTAATGGTTCTGCCTGCGGCAGGGATATAAAACGGACCGAAATCAAAAACATCCCAGTCAAATGATTTATCAAATGCAACCGCTCTGATAATGACCGAATCAAGCGTCGAACGCCACTGCACCAATTGCCTCTGTCCGGGTCTATAACCCAAAGTATCCGGCAACCCGCTAACATGATAAAAACCGCCGGCCGCCGACAAACTGTCGCCAGGGAGACCGATACAACGCTTAACGAAAATTGTGTTCAGATTCATCCTGATGGTATCCCATGTATCACGGTAAGGAAAGTTAAATATCGTCAGATCATTTCTGTGTATTTTCCCTAATCCGGGAACTCGTTTTATGCGAGGATCCTCATGTTTTCCAAATCTCAAACTAGTAAAGATTCTTGCTCCGTATTTTAACTTTCCGGCCATAATAAAATCACCGGTTGTTACCGTAGGCGCCATCGAATCGGATGGCACCCGGTAAAAATTGCACAGGAAAAGGCGGATCAACAGAGCCAAAAGCAATGACAGGAAAATGTATTTAAAAACTCTAAGTATGGATTTAATTGTTTTCATTCAATATTTTCTCCTTTTATCAATTGTTTTGCGTCTAGTTGCATTTCACGTATGGCGGTTGACATAACCTTGACCGGTTTTTCCAATAGTATTTTTGCAACATCCGTTGACTTATCTGTTTGCCCGGTTTCCTCATATAATTTCATAAGCAGATACAATGGATAATGCCGGTTGGGAACAATCTGCGATGCGCGGATATAGGCTTCTTCAGCTTTTTGATACTCTTCCATGGCCTTAAAATTGTTACCCATGCAGTTGTATACCATGGGATCGCTGCCGTAATGAAGATATTGTTCGAATATGTGATTACTTTCGATGTGTTGTCCGGTTTTCGAAAGGCTTTGCCCGTATTCAAACAGAAATTGTTTCTCGTGTTTCAAAAAAGGATGCCATTTTTTATAATGATCAACAACTGAGCCATAACCATTTGAATTATACAACATTTGAAAAGACATCCATTCCCTGTAAGCCTTCTTCTTGGGCAAAATCTGACATGAACTATAAATGGTGATGAACAGTATAATTATTAAACCAGCCACTTTTAGCCACGCCGGTAAAGTAAAATAAAATTTAGATGATGACGCAGAAATACCCAACAGAAAAACGAACAATATACATAGCGGCAATACACTGAATGGGTAGGAGAAAGCAGCGAAAACAAGAAAAGCCAACAAGGCACATTTTTCTTTTGAAGCTTGTGTACCATTACCCGAACAGAAAACACAAACGATGACGGCCATGAACAATGCCAACCCCACCCATCCAATTTCCACCACCATTTGTACGTATTCATTGAAGGCATATTCTGGGCTGTCGGCTACCATCATCTGCGCCTCTGAACCTTTGCCTGAAAGGAAATATTTCGCCTGTGCGTTGCCATACTCTGATGCAAAACGGCCAAACCCAACACCAAACAATGGATGTTCCTTAATTATTCCTGTGCTTGCCTGCCAGATAACCCAGCGCCCATCAGCAGAGTCTTTTTTCATTAAATATGTTCCTGCCAATAATGCTGCCAATAAAAAACCTCCGACAATTACAGCCGCTATCCGAATAGTATTTGTCGGCAGCTTACTGAAAACAAAATTTTTAATTTTTAATTGATAAGTTATAATTAAAACAGCCGCACTTCCTGCAATTGCAGCCAACCATGCAGCACGGCTCATAGCAGCGGGTAAGACAAGCAAGGCGACAAGAAATGTTATTCTTCCCAGCCAACATTTCCATGCAGGTAATGTTGTATCCAATGAATAGGCCAATGCTAAGGGAACACCCACTGCCACAAAACCAGAATATGGGCCGGGATTGAAAAACGATCCAGTAGTTTTATACAACCCGTGAAATGAACGGGTAAATCCGTACAATTGCAGTAATCCCCAAAAGGCTTCGATCATAACAGCTATCAAAATAACGTCAAGTGCCAAACTTTTCAGTTGCCGGTTGGCGCAGGTAGTACGTATCATCGCATACAAGGGAAGCATTAACAGGAACAGCCACCAATGCATGGATGGGTTACCATTAATTACATAATAATTTAACTCAATATAAGTCATAAGTAACCCCAATATGACATCCGTAAGATTTATCTTTATTTTCCAGAACAGTAACATCACACTCCAATACGACAACACTAAACACATGGCTATGGCAAACCAAAAATATTTAGCAGTGATAACACCCTGCCATATGGATCTATCAATGAAAAAAACTGTTGAAATTACAAATGCAAGAGTAACAAAAAAGATGGCAAAGCGCAATGCGCTTTGCCATCTTTTTTTTGTCATTTTTTCAGTAGATAAAACCATATAGTAGAAATATGCCGACTACATAATTAATACAGCTAAAGCCTGAAAAGAACTTTTTTAATCAATTATTGACATTTCTTCGAGTATTATTTTCTTGACGTTCGCTATCAAATTATTCATGCTATCAGGATGGGCGGGAACGAAATTATTTATGGTCATGTCGGGAAAAACAATACATGCATATGGATATCCCATAACATCGTAAATAGTGGATAGCGTATCCGTCGAACTGTAGACAGGGCAGGTTAATTTTGTTCTTTCTTTAAAGAAATAGACTTCTCTAGGTTTGTCCGCAGAAAGAATTACAAAAACTCTGTTTTCACCAATATTATTTTCCACATTTTTAACTGCATCAGAAAACATAGTTTCAAAGCAGTTACATGCTCCATGAGGTAATCTGAACATGACGTGGACAGAGTCAGCAACTATATCATGTATTGATAATTCGTTCTTCAAATCAAATATTCGAACTATTTTTAAGGTGTCTTCCGACTTTATGTGAAGATTTTGATTACTGCTGGAAAGTTTGGGATATTTCAACTTCATAATCAGAAAAATTCCCAGAAGAACTATTAATACGCCTAAACCAAAAAATAACAGTCTCGCTTTCTTCGTATACATAAATATAATAATTTATTATGTAAGCATCAGATGAAAATTTGAAAAAAAAGGATTGACCTTGACGCAGGATAATCAACTATGCTTCTGAACAGGTGTATGAGTGACATGGGAGGTGGACAAAAAATTATTTCTCTCATTGGAAAAATAATTAAAATTTTACCAAAGCATTTTCAATTTTTCAAAAGCGGGAAGAATATGGAGAGATAAGAAACAGAGATACAATGCCATACGATATTTTTCCCTTTATAACGTTGATTTTGTTACATACATAATTTGTAAAACAGGATTATCTCCTTCATCTTTGAACATGGAAGATATCATCCTTTTATTGTCTTCATTAATAGAATCAACCTCCAAAAGCATTAGAGTTAAATGTGGATAGAGCACACTTAATTGTTGATTAGGTATATTATATTTAACATTCATTCCTGATATGATACCGATATTGTTGGCATATTCGATGCCTTTGGTGGCAACAGTCTCATTCTTATTTTTTAAATAAATGGAAGTACAAAGATAATTAATGCCTTCAATCCATTCTGTTATCAAAAAATTCCCTTTTTCTTCTACGTTGTATTTTCTTACCATTTGATTATTAGCTCCTCTTTCTACTTCAGGAAAATCAACAACCGTTTTCCGGCTAGGTTTCATCGACATATATTTTTCTACAGACCTGCCATCGAAATGAAATATATCATTCAAGTCTGGACACCACAGCCCGATTTGATCGTTCGGTAATTCGTAAAAATAAGACATACCTCCAATTTGAATGGGATAATCAGTATCTTGATTGATTAAATAATCACCTGGTTTTCCGGTTTCATCAACCTGCCAGACACCCCATCTGTTATTGGGCATAAAATCTGGAGTATAACATAAAAAATTCCCATCCTGTATATTGATTATGTCTCTGATAATATCGCCTCCACTAAAATCTGATATTTCCTTGATGAATTTACCGTCAAACGAATAATAAAGCATTTTTTTTGTCGGGCCATCATAAATAAGAAGGTTCTTTTTGTTTTTATCTATCATGAATTTTGACAACTCTATATATTCACCCGGACCTCTTCCTTTCTTATTAATTTTATGGAGGAAGTTTCCATGGCGATTAAAAACAAGAATAGATGATGTTTTTGAGTCTTGAATAAAAAAACAATTATCAATAAAAAAAACACTTTTAATATTTCCAATCAAACAGTCAGCATTTGTTTCCAACTTGATAAAATTAACAGAATCTATATATTGGGTTATCTTGATTGCTTGCAAATCATTCATGTTAATCGTTGAAATGATAGTTCCAGAATCATCAATTGATATATTTTTTTTTCTATTGCATGAAAACATTATTATTGAAAGCAATACTATAAAAAAGAAAAAATAATTCCTCATAATATTAAAATCGGATTATAATTTAAGAGTTTGTTCAAACCTACAAAAAGGGAGAGAAATATTTTTCTCCCTTTTTGTAGGTTTAGTTTAAAAATTAACAGAAATAAATTAAAAAGTCCACTTGAATACACTTGTTTGATGTGTCTAATTTTACTTTATGTTGTTCAGATTACGCATTCCAGAAACAATTTCTTATTTGCTAATAATTTATTATATTGCATCTTCACAACCGGCTTGATGGTGAGCAAAATCACAACTTTTTGAAGGGTTTGACATACAGCAATTATAGGACTGATATAATGGCCATGTTTTCCCATCTACCACGATATAACCAACTTGAACGGCTCGACTCTCCATATTGTAACCTTTTTTCACTAACACTCCACCTCCTTCAGTTTGCGCTAATGCTTCAACATTCGTCAAATCAAGATTAGGAAGAAAACTAGTACCTATACCCAAATTGACGTTAAAAACTACTGCTGCTATAATAGCAACCACACCTACAAAGGAAAAAAAATTCTTTTTCATACAAGAACACATTAAAAAATAATTATTTTGATAATTATAACATATATAAACAGTTTTTTAAGACTATTTTCGATTGACAAAGGTAAATTATATAAATAATTGAAACAAAAAGGAATGTAGTAAATTACACCTTACAACAAGGCTATTTTCACCATACGTCAACTAAGAAAGATTAACCTTACGGGTACGTTTCTTATTTATTCAACATTTTTTGTCTTTCCCACCCCTATAAACAGCGGCAGAAAACAGAACGTAGCAAAGACAGATAGCACTAACCCTCCGATAGTTCCTGCTGCCAGCGGAAACCAAAACGCTTCCTTAAAACCAATGATAAACGGCAGAAAACCTAATATGGTAGAAATCACAGTCAGAAATATCGGCCGCACTTTTGCATTCCATGCTTTGATATAAGCGCGAAGCCTACCGATTCTTGGATTATTCTTCAAAATATCGTTATAAGCATCCAGAATATAGATATTAGCGTTGATGGTCAGTCCGGATAAAAGGATGAAGGAGGCAAAGCCGCCCTGGTCAAAATTTAATCTGAACAGGTAAAAGGTCAGGAATACACCAATATAAGATATGGGAATCACAAAAAGAATACATAATGGTATGCTGAATGAATTAAACAGGATGCTTGCATTGAAATAGATAATTACAAAAATCAACAATAACAACAGGAATTGTTGGGTTTCTTCCTTTCCCCATCTCTGGTTTGTGTTTCCCGATTTGAAACTGTATCCCATGGGCAATATTTTGCCAAAGTTCTCTTTTGTTCTCTTTTGGAATCTTTCGCCCTGTTTAGCTGCTCCTATATAATCATATTGCAATACTAGCCGATATTGCTGATTTACTTTTGCTACTGTTTGTGGTGCCAGAAATCTGGCAATGTCTGCCAGTTCCGATATTTTGTATTCAACACCGCTTACTTTCACCGGCATTGCGTTGAGACTCCATACATCATACTCTTTGTATTGCTGCGAGTGTAGTCTTATTTGTTCCGTTCCGCCGGACGTTGTTATTGCTCCGGCCCCTATTCCCTGCCCAAACAGGTCACCGATAGATGAACTTAATTGATATGGCCGGAGGTTTTCCTGTGCTAAACGTTCTCTTTTTATATCAAATTGAAATTCCTCATAATCATCTTTCATCCAGCTTCTTTCGTGACGTGTAGCTACCTCCTTAATTCTGTTGTTTTTCATTAAACTGTCTTTAACCTGCCCAGCCCAATAATACAACTCATCATAGTTAAATCCATACATTTCGATATACAGATTGCCGGCGCTTTCTCTCATGGAGTTGCTGAATCCGTCTCCAACTCCGTATATTGTCCAGTCGCCCGAGCCTAATTGAATGCCAAGGGTAATCAGCTCGGAATAGAGTTGATAAGGAAGCCCGCTTTTATGTCCACCCGCAGTAAACCGAATAGTAATTTGCGCATTACGCGCATTGAACACCCTCGTTTGAAACTGCCTGATATCATGATACCGGCTTAAATGAATTTCTACCCGCTGCACCAGATCATTGAGCTGTGCGATTGTGGTATTGTTCGGCATGGAAGCATTGACCGTAAGTGTAGTTTCCCCACGCTCTTCAAAATACGAATCCAAATAAACCTTTTGTACAAAAAGACGGAGTGTTCCACCAAGAACATTGTCCGCATGTTTTTTGATTTTTTCCTTATAGGTTTCAGAACCGATGGTCTTCCGGTACAATTTGCTCCACCGGCTGTTTTCGTCTATTTTGTCAGGCAGCATAAACACCGGAAGACCAAACGACAGGATGATAAAAACGATAAAAGCCGCCCGCCAACGCCAGATCAACCGGCACAACTTCTCATAAAACCGGTTGAACCGAATATGAAACCGTTTCCGCCAATTGATTACTTTTTCTTTTTTCTCCCGTTGCCCGATTTTCATTTTTTCGAGCAGGGCAGGAACTAAAAACAGGGCAATAAGCAACGATAATGCCAGATTGATAATAATAACCATTGCGAAGTCCTGCAAGTTCAGGCGCATTTTGTCGCTCATCAGGAATATCACCGACAACGAAGCAATAGTAGTGAGGGTAGCCGCAAGGACGGCAAGAAATACTTTCATGTTACCTCGCCGGATGATCTGATCGGATACAATAATGGTGTTGTCGATGATCAGAGTCAGCGAAATGGTAATGCCTGCCAACGAATAAAGCTGCATCTCCAGTCCAAACAGCCGGTAAAAGATAACAGCAACGGCAACATTCACCACCAACGATATTACAATCAACAATGTGTATTTGATGCGCCGGTAGGTAATGAACACAAATATCATAAGAATCAACAAAGTCAACCCAGAACGGAAATAAATTTTTTCAAGTTCGGTATTGATGTATTCGGTAGCATCATATACTATATGAGTCTCATATTCCTGTGGAAATGAAGGCATAAGTTTTTCCAGTTCATCTTTTACTTTTTGTGCCAGTTGTAACTGGTTGGCGCTCTCTTCGGCAAAGATGTTCATGTAGATTGAATTCAGCCCGTTTATCCGGTAATAACTATTGGGTTGGGCTTCCACACGCTCGGTCTGCGCCAGTTCTTTCAAACGGACAATCTGTCCGTTGATCGATCTGATAACAATATTCTCCAAATCCTGTTTTTCCACGTTTTGTACACCTGTACCCAGTGCCACCCGTATCCATTGTTTTTCCCCCTGTTCCGTATCTATCGTTCCTATGCCCAGAAATTCCCTGCCTAAATATTTACTGATAGCGCTGGTTATGTCGTTTACGGTCAAGCCAAGTACTTCAAGCTTCCGGTAGTCGTATTCTATCTGCCATTCCATAGGTGTGGCGCCTTCCACGCTGATGCTGTACACGCCGTCTACCTGCGACAGTTTGGTTTTGATTTGATTCTCGGCAAACTGCTGTATTAACAAAGGGCTTGCTGGCGCATTAATGGTATAGCTTAGAAATGGCCTGCTGGAATTATCATCCGATCTCCCAACGGATATGGAAGGATATCCCACACCGGAAGGCAATTGTGGCCACGCTTGCCGGATAATAGTGGATACCTCAAAGCGCGCGACATCAATATTTGTGTGTTTATCAAATTGAAGGTTAATGTTTCCACCATTCTTATAAGAATTGGACGTAATGTTCTGTATGCCTTTTATCCTGCTGAGCATCGCTTCCAATTTGGAGGTTACCTCCATTTCCACAATGCGCGGTGAATTGCCATACATGGAAAAATTGATGCTGATACGAGGCAGGTTCTGCGACGGCGAAAACTTTACCGGAAGCTTCGGAACCAAAGCAATACCCACTATCGCCAGACATACGAAAGTGAGGATAACGGAAAAGGATGATATTTTAAATTCTGGTTTGTTCATTCTGCGTGAAACATCTTGTCAAACATGAGGGACAGTGATTTTTGTCGTTCAAAATCATACAGCGTCAACCGGCGCAGATTGTAATAACTCAGCCAGTAGTTTTTTAATGCTGATATATAGTTGGTTTGTGCGTTCTTATAACGATCTAACGAAAGGGTCAGGCTACTGATGTCCGACTGCCCCGTGATGAAACGCTGTCGCGTGGCGTTGTAGGCCATTGTAGCCAGTTCTATTGCTTCTTCGGCGCTGGCTATCAGGTCTTGTTGGATGTTGAAATCGTTCACTGTTAACATAATATTCTGTTCCAAACTGATTTCCTTTTGCTGTGCCGACAGCTTTGTCATATTCAGGTTGTTTCTGGCCATGTTCGCTTTTCCCTTGCGTACTCCCCAGTCAACAATGGGAACACTCAAACCGATGGATACCACATCTTGTTGTATGGGATTCTGATACGCCTGATTAAATGTGTTGGCCACTTGATTAAAGCCCACGCTTGCCGAAAAGCTGGCATCGAAAAGGGAACTTCTCTTGGTTCGCTCCACTTCCCGTTCCGACTCCAGTACATCTTGCCTGTATTGCAGGTAATCAGGATTATTCTCTTTGGCCAATTCCAGCGCGTGCGCAGCATCAATAACAAATTCCTGCGGCTTGTTGGGTAATGTCAGTTGTATCAGTGTGTCCTTATCCATATTCAGGTACGACACAAAAGCGAACATGTTCCTTTTCAGGGATATTTCGGCGTTCTTTAAGGTGTTTCTCGCATTGATAGCATCCAATTTCAACGTCATCAAATCCGATTGTGATATGCCGGCAATTTTAAACCGTTGCTGTCCGATGTTGTACAGTGTATCCGCCGATGCCGCATTGTCCACTGCCATGTCATATTGAGCCTGTGCCATTGCCAGATTGAAAAAATAATTAATGACTGTTTCCGATATTTGTTCATGTGAATAGAGTAACTGCTTTTTCGCTTTTTCATATTTCAGAGGCTCTATCCTTTTTTCCCATTTGAAACTGTTGAACCCGAACAGCGACTGGCTGTACCCAATCCTGACAGGGACACTCGTAAACTGGGTATAATCATTATCTCCGAAATTTTGTACGTATCCCAGTTCAGAGTCAATATAGAAGGTACCACCGGTTACATCCAAGTTTTGTTTGAGAGATAGATTACCATAGCTGTACAGCGATTGTTGCTGACGGTAAATGTCGATATTCTGTTGAGAATCGTACCTCTTTGTAAAATCACGATAATACTGCAATGGTGTGGCATTCAGGGTCAGCGAAGGAAGACGCCCCGCCTTGAAAGTACGATACTGCCAGTAGCTGGATAGGTACATGTTTTCACTGATAAATGATTGCAGGGAACTGTCGATGGCCATTTCGATACTTTGACTCAGGGATAGTTCCACAACCTGCGCACGGGCACTTACCGTAAAAGCTGCACATATAACGATGAAAAATATTTTCCTGATATTCATGATTCAATTAATTTTTGATTTTTGAATGATGATTTTTGATTTTGATAGTTATGATACGGAGAACACACTGAGACCCCATTAACCATTAATCATCGTTTTTTTTCTTCCTTCCTATAAATCCACCAGTACACCAACGGCACTACAAACAAACTCACAGGCGTACCAATTACCATCCCGCCGATAGTGGCTATGGCCAGTGGTTTTTCAAGCTCCGAACCAAGGTCGCTGCTAAAAAGCAACGGAGCCATACAAACGATAGAGGTCAGACTGGTCATCACGATGGCGTTCAGACGGCGCCGTCCCGCTTCGTGGATAGCGTCGCGCAGCTTCATTCCGCTGCGACGGAGTTGGTTCATCACATCTACTTTCAGGATACTGTCGTTGATAATGATACCGCAGGTGACTACAATACCAATGGCCGACATCAGGTTTAGCGAATGCCCCAATAGGATAAGCAACCCTATAGCGGCAGCCACGTCGATAGGTATTTCCAGCAACACAATCAGCGGTTGTACGAAACTTTCGAATTGCGCTGCAAGGATAAAATACATCAGCATGATGGAAATAAGCAAAATCACCATTAGTTCGCCGATCATCTTGCGGTTGGAGAAGAACGAACCGGAAAAATCAACATCCCATGCCGCCCTGTTTTTTGTGTCGGCCTTGATGGATTCCATCATCTGTCCGGTCTGTCCTGTGTTGTAGAAATAGAAAGGAATATATTCGCCGTTGCGCCCCGCCACAATGGTTTTGATGTCCTCAGAAGTGGTTACGGACACAAAGGCCTGGAGCGGTATCTGCGCCCTTTTGCCGGAAGCGTCAGCCGAACCAGACACAAGGGTATTGCTGATGATGTCGTACACATGGTCATTGTTGTCGCCCAATATAATGGGAAGATATTGCTGGTAGGAGCGCAGGATGGTTACCTGATTTTCGCGGAACCCTGTCCTTAACGCCCGGTGTACATCATCATACGATACATTGTACAACAACAGCTTTTCCATATCTATATGCAGGTTCAACTGTTTCTGGAACGACATGCCGACAGGCGGCTGGTTTACCGTTTCCGCCAAATCTTCTTCCAGTGCCTTTATCGCTTCCACATCCGAAATATTTCTTCTGTTCCGCGTATAATATTCCACCACCAATTCGGCCTCTCCGGTGACAAATATTTTTTCGAAAATAGTACCTGCGGGCGAAAAAGAAACAATCGCTTCGGGATGAGCCTCTCGCAAATAGCGTGTAACTTCTTCCTCAACAACAGGAATTTCCTCCTTGTTCCGGACCCGGATATACACTTCCGTTTCCGACGACGATTGCGCCCTGTCACGGTTAAGCATGTTTTGCTGTTCGCCGACTAATGCGGATGTTTCCTGAACCTTTCCTTCCATTGCGTGAAGAAAATCCCGGGTACGTTTCAGATTTTCGCCGGCGTGGATATTTTCGTTCCACTCGATTTTGGCGATAAGTTCGTTACGGCTGATGTCGGGCATCTTTTCCTTCGGGATGATGGTAAACAGCCACGCGCACAAAGGGAAAACGGCCAGCATCACTACCGTGGTCAACGCCTTATGTTGGAATATCCAATCGGAACCCCGATGGTAAATCTTTTCGAGAAACGTAATCTTTTCCGTCTTTTCATCAGATGAACCATCGGATTTTTTACGGAATTTTTGCAAAAGATTCATTACCCAACGGGGCGGCGTCCATGCATAAACGATTTTGTACAGCACGGGCAACAAAATAATACCAGTGATGTATGCCACTAACAACCCGACGGTCACCGAAAAAGCCTGGTCGAAAAAGATGGCTCCGGCAATACCACTCAGGAAAATCAACGGAATGAATATGGCGATGGTGGTGAATACCGAACTGAGCATGGGCGCCATCACCTCGCTTGTTCCCTGCACGCAGGCATCTTCAAGGGTAAGCCCTTTGCGCCGGTACTGCCCCACATTGTCCGTCACGATAATCGAATTGTCAATCATCATCCCCAGCGCCAGCACAAATCCCGTAAGGGAAACAGTGTTGAGCGATATTTTGAAAAGATAGAAAAACAGCAGGCTGATGATAACTGACACGAACATGGTAAAGCCGATAATCATGGGCGATTTCACATCGTTGAGGAAGAGCACCGAAACCAGACAGACGAAGATAAAAGCGAGCATCAGGTTTTGTTTCAGGTTCGAGATGGTGTAATCCAACAGTTCGGTCTGGTTCTGTGTGATGTTGAACTCAATGGACGGATAGGAATTTTCAAGGTTCCGGATGGCAGCGTCCAGTTCCTTTTGCAGGTTGTCCATATTTTCGTTGTTCTGCTTGATGATGGAAAGGCTCACGGCACGTTTACCGTTGTAGATGGCCATTCCTTTTTCCTTTGCGGGAAGGATTTCAATATCGGCAATATCCTTCATTTGGTAAATCCGTTCGCCTTTGCGGATGAACACATTAGAGATGTCCTCGAGCGTACGCATCACCGACGAGAAGTTGATGCTGTATTCATAATACCCGTCCCTGACGGTCATGCCGCTCTGTTCGATATTGTTGTTCAGGAGTGCCGTTTCTATTTCCGGCAGGGATATTCCGGTGATTTCCAATTTGGTTTTGTCGGGTGTGATGACAATCTGTTTGTTGATCAACCCCGTGATGTCCGCCATAGCCACCTGCGGAAGCTGTTCAATCCGCCGCCGGATAACCATTTCGGAAAACTCGCAAAGGTTCAGGAAATCCGTTTCGTTGGTTTCACCGTAAGGCTCATCGTCTTTAAGGGTCAGGTAAAGATTAAAGACGGGAATATCCGTCGCGCTGGCCTTAACTACGCGGGGACGGTCGATGTCGCGCGGGATGTAGTTCATCGCGGCATCCACCTTTTCGTTCACTTCGATAAAAGAAAGGTCGATATCCGCGCCATACTCGAAGCCAAGGCGGACAATGGCGCTACCGTCCGCGGTTTCGGAACGGATGTCGCGCAACTTGCCCACCTGAAGTAATTGCTGCCTGACAGGCGTTACCACTGCATTTTCAAGCGCACGCGCCGAATAGTTGCCAGCAGATATTTTGATGGTGATTTCCGGAATAGGAATGTCCGGCAGTAGGGATACTGGGATATTCAAGTAGGTAATAACGCCCAATATGAAAAAAGCCGTAAAAGCCATAAAAACGGCTATGGGCCGCTGGATGCAAAAACGAACCATAGTCAATTGAGAATTGAGAGTTGAAAACTTAGCGATAGCGATCTCATGAACGTAGTGAATAATTGAAAATTGAAAATTTCGCAACAACGAGTAGTTGACAACCTGAATAATCCACCACCATTAAATAGCGTCTATCCCCCTTTGGAGGGGGTAGAAGGAGGATATTACCAATCTCCCGCCAGTATTTTATATATTTCATAAGTATTCTTATATATTGTTTAATCACCATGTTTTACCAAAATGTTAAATATCTGTTTACTGTGCTTTACGTCAACTTTGTGCAGCATTCTCATGACTGACGGTAATAATTGTTAATTATCAATTGTCAATTCAACAGGTGTTTCGTGTGCAAGGTTGATGTTACCATCGTAAATCACGCTATCGCCTACAGCTAATTCGGTGGTAACAACATATCCGGTAGAGTTTTCTGCGCCCGTTTCCACATAATTCCATTTTGCACGGCGGTCTTTATAGGTGAAGACAACTTTCCGGTTGGTACGCAGCACCAAAGCGCTTTTTGGGATAACCAACTGTTTGCCGAGCGTTCGCTGTATCAGTATTTTTGAATTCATCCCATCATACAGTTTTTGGTTCGGATTGCTCAGGGTAGCTTTCATTTTAACAACGCCATTCTGCTCAACCACCGGATTGATTTCCGAGATACGCCCCTCTACCGAGGCGCCGCCGTGTGCGTAAGGCGTTACCAACACCCTGTCGCCTGTGTTGATTTGCGACAACTCGCTCTCCAACGCCGTAAAACTGACTTCCATGCTTTGATGGTCAAGCACGGTACAGAAAGCCTCGGAAGAGGACGGGGTATTGTATTCCTTAGTGAACAGATTGGCGATGATACCGTCAAACGGTGCATACAGGACGGAGTTTTTGAGGTTGCAATCCGCTAGTTCACACTGTATGGACGCCTGGTCGAAATTGCTTCGCACTTTGGCTATCTGCATGATGTCGGCAGGTACGGAAGCCGTATCGCCAATGGCGTATCCCTGCCCTGCCAGAATCTCCAGCAACGATAACCGCGACCTTTCCAGATTATCCTTGGCCTGTTGCAAGTCTTTGGTCAGTTTGAAGTGGTCTAATGCCGCTATCTTTTGCCCTTTGGCTACACGGTCGCCGTTTTTCACTTCAATAGAAGTTACCAGACCCTGCACCTCAAAACGCAAATTAGCCTTACGCCTTGCCGAAATTGTCCCGTTCGATACCAATTCCTGTGTGAAATCGGAATATTCAAGCCGCATGACTTTTACCTGATTGGTCTGTTCGGGCAAAACCGTAGAAACGCCTTGCTGTTCTTTGCTGTCTTTTTTTGAATTTTTACAGGAAATAAAACCGAGTAAAAGGATGATGAAGATGGCTGGTAATTTGCTCATTGATTATTCATGATTGATATTGTGTTTTAAAATAACTGTTCCCTTGTATACAATAGTATACAATAGTATACCATAGAAACGATCGAATCAAAAAACGTGAGGTAAATAGCACCTTGCTATGTGATGATTTGTATCTTGTTGCATGGTTTGATCAACCTTGGTTGGTTAAACCATTGGATAATTTCATAAAAAAATCGACTTCCAAGACCTTAGAAATCTCAGACAATAAACCGGTATCTATGGACGAACATTGAAGTTTCTTATTAAGATTACTTTGGTCACAACCGACTTTTTGGGCGAGCCATCTGATCGACCGTTCTTGTTCCTTCAACTGTTGCCGGATTTCTTCCCCTATATGGATTTTACACATGAAAAATTGAACTATAAGTTATAAATATCATCTATTACCTTCTCATTTATTAAAACCGGTCTGCTGTTTCCAAAAGAATATCCTTAACGAATCCTGTTTCCCTGCCACAGAAAATGTTTAGAAATATAGATGCGCTCGATTAACAAAACGCTTAATAAACGCTTAATTTTCATAAAAATCCTTGTTATTTTTTATTCACGCTTAAAAAACAAACACTTACCATATGGTTTTTTTCTATCAAAACACCATCTTTTTTCTGTTTTGTTAATTCAAAAGTGATACTTCGTTTTATATTCATTTCGATAAAATTATTTACGCAAAAAAATACGCCATATATTTTATACGCAATTATATATCCATGATATTTATTATTATTGTTGAATTGTAAATATGTGTATAATAAAGATATTCAGACATAAAATGATATGATGTGATTTTATAGGTATGAGAGCCTCTCCCTCACCGCTGAATAGCCGTATCGCCTGAAATAAAGGCATACGGCTATTTTCATTTTGTACACAAGACAAAATTGAGGTTTATATTTATCAATTGTCTGTCGATAAGATAAAAATGAATGATTCTTATTCTATTCACAAACAACTCCTCGAATATAGTTTATTTCATCTGTACAAAATTGTTTTTAAAGGTCAGATGTAATGTCCGATTTTGTTCATTACGGTGGGTATACCGCTATATTTATGGACATTTCATGTAAACTAATCTAGCAAAAATCTGTGATTAACAAACATATAGCTATTCACTGAATACATTTGTGACTATCATGCAGTTATACGTAAAAATAAACATACTTAATTATTTGGTTATTAAGCAATAAAATGCTTATTTTTTCATTTCGCGAAATGAAAAAATAATGAGATGATGCAAAAACACAATAAATGATAATTGTTCAGATATAATGTTTCAAATCATATCCCTTATCATAGTGTTTCAATCCCTATTCTCCGGGATGCTTGATAACCATACCATATAATAATGGTAAGTAGACGTTCATAATTAGTTCACATATCTCATATTTCTGTTCACCTGCTCATACAAAAGTGCTACACCAGGAAGGCCTGACCTTCCGGAAGCGGGTACCAGTCCTGCAAAGTGAAGGGGCAAGCCGGAAGCTGTCTGAGCCGTCAGGCGAACTTAGCGGAGCGATCTCACCGAAGGTAGTTCTTCCGGCGTCCCGTAGCGTGCAGTGACTGGTCGCTGAGGAAACAAGCCTTGATTTTTGCTTCTTTTTATCAAGAAAAAGAAGGGTAAAAAATGATTCCATATATGTATGATATAATTTTGAACTATTACTTATAAACCGAATCCATCAATAATTTACATGCCCTCAAAGCATAACACAATAAATTTCCCACATAATATAAGATATACAACACATATACCTTCAATTACAGAACTGCTTTTATTTAGCCAACAACACGCTGTTTATCAGATCACTTCCACTTTAACACACGAAATACGGAAATCTGTCTATCTTTGTGCTTTCATTGAAATGGCATCCCACCATAATAAGATGCTATCTAAAAGTATACCTTCAGACACATGAATAGGATTTCACCGGTTGTTAAAAACTTATTGATCATTAATATCTTGTTCTTCCTGGCCACATTTATTTGTGAAAGCCGGTTCGGAGCAGGACTAATTAACCCCATGATCAGGTACCTGGCCTTGTTTTATCCGGGATCGGTCTATTTTGAGCCATACCAGTTTGTCACGCACATGTTCATGCATGGCGGGCTTATGCATATTTTTTTCAATATGTATGCTTTATGGATGTTTGGTTCTCCGATAGAAAATGCCTGGGGAGGAAAACGTTTCCTGTTCTATTACCTGTTTACCGGATTGGGTGCGGCCGCCCTGCATACGCTGGTCAACCATGTTGTTTTCCATCAGGTGCAGGTCGATATCAATGCCTTCATGGATGCTCCGTCGCCTGAATTATTCAAGCAATTCCTGGAAGCACATAAGGACGGGTTTACGACGCAGGCTTTAGGAACCTGGTATTCTGTTTATAAAGAATGGGCTGCCAATCCATCTGCTTCCGGTTTTGCACAACAAGCCGTTGAGGTAATGGAAATAATGAAAATGAACATGATGAGCATTCCCACGGTAGGTGCATCAGGAGCCATATTCGGCATATTGCTTGCTTTCGGGATGATGTATCCGAATGTCCAGCTGATGCTGCTCTTCCCTCCTATCGCTATACGGGCCAAATGGTTTGTCCTGGCTTACGGAGGGATCGAGCTGTTCCTCGGTTTTTCTCAACCCGGTTCCAATATTGCCCATTTTGCCCATGTCGGCGGAATGCTGTTCGGTTATATACTGATCCGCTTCTGGGTCTACCAGGCCCGGAATAAAAAGAACCGGTACTGACCCCGACAGATGATCTTTGATTTTTTGGAGTAACTTTTAATCATAGGAAAATAGAAGATGGCCAACCATTTTCTATTTTTATTTAATCAATATACCATATTATGTTTTCAGGAATCGTTGAAGAAGCAGCCCGGGTGGTGGGCATTGAAAAGGAGCAGGACAACCTGCATATCACCATGGAATGTTCATTCGTGAATGAGTTGAAAATAGACCAGAGTATTGCCCACAACGGCGTATGCCTTACGGTCGTGAAAATGACAGACACGACCTACACGGTGACTGCCATCCGGGAAACCCTGGTGAAATCAAACCTTGGGTTATTAAAAACAGGTGACAAGGTGAACCTTGAGCGCAGTATGTTACTGAATGACCGGCTGGACGGCCATATGGTACAGGGGCATGTCGACCAGACAGCCGAGTGTACCGCCGTTGAAGAAGCCGACGGAAGCTGGTATTTCACTTTCCGCTACGACACGGCAAAAGGGAACCTTACCGTGGAAAAAGGGTCTGTTGCCGTGAACGGGGTAAGCCTTACCGTGGTAAATTCACAAGCCGGATCATTCCAGGTCGCCATTATCCCATATACTTATGAATTCACCAATTTCCACCAGATCCAACCGGGTACCGTGGTCAACCTTGAATTTGATATTATCGGGAAATATGTGACCCGGATATTACAATCGATGGACCTGAAACCATAAACAGTGAGATTCAGTTTCGTTATACGCACGGCTGCTTACATAGCACTGTCGGGCGGGATCATACTGGTCGGGTTATTGTACCTGTTGCAATACCTCGACCCACACAGCCTGTGGGTGGAAATACTGGTCATTTTCCTTTTCGTTGTAGCAGCCTTTGCCCTGGTGGTCTTTTTCCTGAGGCGTTTTCTCGTACAACAGTTCAACTTCCTGTTCCATCTGATCGACGGAGGCAAGTTGACGGAAAAAGAACTGGAGGTGCTTTCCGGGAAAGAAGACGCTTTATCGGATATCCGGAAAAAAATGTTGCAGTGGAGCAGTGAAAAGGCTACGGAAATCGACCAGCTCAAACAGATGGAAAAATACCGGAAGGAATACCTGGGCAATGTCTCCCATGAATTAAAAACCCCTATATTCAATATACAGGGGTATATACTGACCCTGCTCGACGGCGGCCTGGAAGACAAAACCGTGAACCGCCTGTACCTGGAACGAACGGAAAAAAGCATCAACCGGATGATCCATATCGTGGAGGACCTGGAATCCATTTCACGCCTCGAATCAGGCGGATATCCCATGGAGTATACCTCCTTCGATATGGTACCGCTGGTGGAAGAGGTCTTTGAAATGGATGAAATGACAGCCAGGACGGCCAAGATAAAACTGGAAGTGGAAAAAAAACAAGTCAGGGTATATGCCGACCGCAAACGGATACTTGAAGTGATGAATAACCTGGTGGCCAATTCCATCAAATACGGGAAGAAAAACGGGATGACCCGTGTCTTCTTTACCGAAAAAGACCAGTCATGGCGGATTTCGGTAGCCGACAACGGGATCGGGATCGCCGAAAGCGACCAGAAAAGGATCTTCGAACGCTTTTACCGTTGCGATAAAGCCCGTTCGAGCGAACAGGGCGGAACCGGACTGGGACTGGCCATAGCCAAACATATTGTAGAGGCACACGGACAGGCGATCCAGGTAGAATCTGCTTCAAATAAAGGATCTGTCTTTTCTTTTTCACTCGAAAAGGGAAAATGAAAGAAAAAAATGGACGCACTTATTGATAATATTTACTATATTTGCCCCATCTTGTACACAAAAACTGATTATTTATTGTTATTTTCCGATCATTCGCAGGTTTCTTTCATATAGAACTTCGTTTTTTGTTTAAATTTTCATTTTATTATGTAATTTTACGCAAACAACGCTGACCTTGAAAGCCCTGAAAACAAGACAAGGGGTGGTGTATAATTAATTTTTAGTGGGTATGGAAAAAATGGAGGTTGTAGAATTTGAATCAATTACATATAGAACACTACAGATACGATCATAAATTATTGTAATCATGAAAAACGAGGCTTGGGCATTATGTATTATCATCATGTCGTGTATGGGTTATGCGGCATGTACGGAGAGTGAGAAAGAACGGGAAATCGGGGTTCTTGACCATGTGGCAACCATCGTTGCCGAATATCCCGACAGTGCATTGAGGTTGTTAGGATCGGTAAATACCGGGCTATTGACCCTGCAGCAGTATTATACTTATGTACTGCATGAGGTACAGGCAAAAGATAAACTGGACATGGACATCTCCTGTGATACCATGATTTACCAGGTAAAGGGATTTTTCGAGGGCAAACGGGATCCCATAAAAGCAGCACTGGCCTGTTTTTACTGCGGAAGGGTGGCGCATTCGTGCAAGAAAACCGAAGATGCCATGATGAATTACCTGAAAGCGGCCGACTTCGTTTGCGAATCCGAAGACAGGAACATGGAAGGAATTATCTGGCACCATATTGCTTTTTTGCATTATGAAGGGGCAAAAAACGAACATTCGATAGAAGGATTCAAAAAAGCACGGAAGATGTTCCATGGATCGGGCAATCATAACAATGAGATACAGGCATTGGAAATGATCGGAGCGACTTATAATTTGCTAGGAAAAAGGGACAGCGCGTTGTATTATTACGACCTGGCATATGATATTGCTGAAAAACATGAAATTCAACCCATAAAATCCAGTTTATTAAGGAAAAAAGGCGTGATCTTCTCCGAAATGGAAGAATACACCACTGCAAGATCACAGTTTTATCAATCCATTAAACTGGCTTCCGACGAAACAGACCGCGCTATGACATATGCCAACCTTGCAGAAGTTTACTGTGGCCTGAACCGTTCCGATTCCGCCTGTTTTTATATCGACCTGGTGACCTCTTTTATCGACAAGGATGATGAACTGAAGGAAGACCAGTCGTTTATGACCTACCTGAACCTCGTACTGTCGAAAGTGGAAAGCCTGAAGGGCAATTATAAGGAAGCGCTGGCCTATTATCAGGTATATACCGAAATGTTGCAAAATATATTACTCTTAGATTCGGAACAATCCATGCTGGAGATCCAGGAAAAATATAACCACCAGAAGGTATCCAACGAACGGGGAAAGGTGGTCATTGAAAAGCAACGGCTGTTGCTGCTGAGCAGCGTCCTGATCTTCAGCCTGGCGCTGATCATCAGCCTGCTATTTTTCAGGCAAATCCGAAACAAACACCAGATGTACAGCATGGAGCAAACCATTCTTACGCTACAGAAAATGTCGGAAAACCGGGACGACAAGGAAAGCGGGCTGCGCCATGCCTTGCTGGAACAGCTGGGCATTATCCGGGGCGTGATGCAGCTCGAACATGCCATCGCAAAAGGCGATACCGGCGCCGCGCTGGTACAAAGGCTCAACAAGGTACTCTCGAAACTGAACAAAGAGATCTTTGTGGATGCCGTCAACAAGATACGGACGAACTTCTCGGAAGACCTGGTAATGAAATACCCGGCGCTGGACAACTCGGAAGCCACCATTTGCTGCCTGTGTTACCTTGGGTTCGACAACCATGAGATCTCGATGATCATGAAACAGAAAAACAACACCATCCAGCAGAAGAAATCCAATATACGGAAGAAGCTGAACATTCAGCCGCGTGTCGATATCAATATCTTCCTGCATGAGGTCATGTGATAAGCAGGTTATATCCTTCGGACTGCCTTACTATATTTAAAAAAATAACCACCTGTTACGATGGTGGTTATTTTTTCGACCACTATATTTACCCGATTATTGACTATATGACCTTGCCCCGGGGTCGCTCCAATCCTATGTTTGCAGGGATATCTATTTCAAATTTTAATTTTTTAATTCTTTTTACCATGAGGAAATTATTACTTATTTTAAGTATGGGGTTGATCGTGAGTGTTTCTGAAATATCGGCATTGAGCGGGGTAGCAGTATTGCCGGAAGAAACACAAAATTATGTGGTAACGCGTGGAAGAATAGGAGCCAGAAATGGTGTAAAAGCCACCGAGGAAACAGTGGTGGTCTATCAATATGATGACAGGCTGGAAGTTATTTTCTGGGAAGCCGTAGGCAATGTCACCATCACGGTCATGAATGAGTTCGGCTATCCGATGTACAACAGAACAGTGAATTCGGATCCCGACACTCCGGTAGTAATAACCACGAGCACTTGGGCTTCGGGAATTTACAGCATCTACCTGACTGACCCGCTGGGCGGTTACCTGAATGAGTTTTTTGTGAAATAGCGGGAGGCACAGCTAACATTCAAAGATACCCGCTGCGCGTATTTCTTTATGGCTCCCTCCGTAAAGATAATACGCGTTTTTTTTGGCCTCCTGATCAAGCCACCTGAAAAATCAACTATATTTTTAAAAATTAATTATGTGAATTTAAATATATTATGTTTTTGTTTACTATATGGTGTAAAATTGAACTATATTTTGTGCTGCGGCTCACCAGGGTCGCTTATGTTTGCACCAGATATCACTAAAAGTTGAATTTATAAACATTACCGCCGGGCAAAGATTATTGCTGCTATTTTATTAAAACATAGGACGAACAAACATGATGGTCATGTATCATATAACGGCAGTAAATGAACTCGATGTTCAAGCGGTAGGGAAACACAGGAACCATGTTACCCTGAAAGGTGGATTAGGCCCGGAGGCTGAAATCGAACCTGACACCCGGAGTGTAGTAATATACCAGAGCGAGGAAGATTTAAGGGTTATATTTCTTAAATCATTGGGCAATATCTGTGTTACAGTGTTGAATTATTACGGGTTTCCCGTGTATAGGCAGGCTGTAATATCGGCTCCAAACAAAACCTTATATATTGGTACGCGCGATTGGAACACAGCGTGGTATACAATTTATATTACTGACACGGAAGACGGTTGTTTGGAGGGTGTATTTGAAATAGAATAGACTAACATTTGCTCAATTCTAAATAACCCCGCGGCGTGGACTTATCCTTGGCGATGCTCTCACACAAGGATAACCACGCCTTTTTTTTGTAATCCCCGTTCAAACACCCCGGACCAGGGTACCAATAACAGTATATATCATCCATTATTCCCGGCGGATCTTCGAAAACAGGAAAAATACAGTTCTCATCGACCGGTTATTTCCTGTGTGGCGCTCCAACCATCTGGCCCCATATCGAAAATAATTATACCTACTGAGCAGAACATCCTGAAAATAATCAAATTAACAATCGCCCGCTATATGATGCAAAATCGGACTATATCCTGTTGGTTTCCGCTTTTTATTGTTTATATTTGTCATAGGTCAATGATGTATATCACTTCCTGAAAAATAAACATTTCTCAGGAAAGGACAAAAAACATCCAATGCGGATAAAAAGAATAAAAATTAACAAATTATTGTGAACATAATTGGCTTTGGATCGTTAATACGGTTATATAAATGTTTATTTAAAATTTCAGACTAAGTAACATAACATACATGAATAAAAGAAATAAATATACCAGTACCTCCCTAACACAAAAATTGGTTGCTTGGTTGGGGGACTAGAATCGACTAACACTACCCAATTCTATATACCCCCGCGGCGTGGACTTATCCCTGGCGATGCTCTCACACAAGGATAACCACGCCTTTTTTGTAATCCCCGTTCAAACACTCCGGACCAGGGTACCAATAACAGAATATATCATCTATTATTTACAGCGGATCTTCAAAAACAGGAAAAATACAGCCCTCATCGACCGGTTATTTCCTGTGTGGCGCTCCAACCATCTGGCCCCATATCGAAAATAACTATATCTACTAAGCAAAATGCTCTGAAAATAAGCAAATTAAACAATTGTTCGCTATATACCACAAAATCGGACTATATTTTGTTGGTTTCCGCTTTTTTATTGTCTATATTTGTCATAGGTCAATGATGTATATCACTTCCTGAAAAATAAACATTTTTCAGGAAAGAACAAAAAAACATCCAATGCAGTAAAAAGAATAAAAATTAACAAATAATAGTGAACATAATTGGCTTTGGATCGTTAATACGATTATATAAATGTTTATTTAAAATTTCAGACTAAGTAACATAAGATACATGAACAAAAGAAATAAATATATCGGTACCTTCCTAACACGAAAGCTGGTTGCTTGGTTGGGGACTAGAATCGACTAACATTGCTCAATTCTAAATAACCCCTCAGCGCGTGCTTATCCCTGGCGACATCTCAATCATGGATAACACGCGCTACTTTTTTGCATCAACCCCAAATATTGATTTTTTACGAATGATGCGTTCTTGAGATAATATATATATAATATACATCATTTAACAATTCCTTATTAATATAAGGAGGTAAAAAAGAGCCATATCGACGAATTGTGCAAGATCATGCCGGTATTGGATGAAAAAGAGCAAAAAGTACTGCTTTAAGTCCGGTTTAAAATCATCCGTATTGGTTCATGAAATGATTTTTTTCAATATTTTAAAGAACTTTTCAAGGACACTCTAATAATTTTCAACTATATTCTGCAAAATATAAGACACTGACAATCACACATAAACAATATTTTTAAGTAATTTTTACTATATTTTTACTATTGGTGCGATGAAATCATGACCTTTATGTGAAGACAGTAGTGAACTGAGTGCAACTTTACATGTGAAATCAATACTAAAAACATATGAGTATGAAAAACCACCGTTTTTGCATATACCTTTTACTGTTACCGGTAATGCTTTGGGGATTTCAGGTAAAAGCCCAGCAGGTAAAGTACCGTTATGATGCTTCCGGTAACCGGAAAAACAAGGAGTTGATCTCTGTGAGTAATATGACCTCCCGTAATAGCCTGAAATCTGCAAAAAAAGATATACCGGAATCCGAATGGGATATTTCCGAAGCTGTTTTCGGTGAATCCGTTGTTGTTCCATCCGAAGAAGCCTTGAAAGAACGGAAGGTAAAGATCTATCCTAACCCCACTAAGGGAAAGCTCCGGATAGATATTACCGGAGGCACGATCCCGGAAAAATCCCTGTTCATATTACACGCTGCAACCGGAAATATATTAAAACAACAAACTGGTATTACAGCTACGAACCTTATGGATATTTCTTCTTTTCCGGCCGGGATATACATCCTGCGGATCATCCTCGGCGAAGAAGTTAGTGTCTGGAAAATCATTAAAGAATAAACCGGATAAATTGAATTTATCCTATCCTTTCGATCTGTTCAACTAATAACCCATAACTATGAAAATAAATTTACTCATCCATATCAGACGATCTACCATATGCTTTATTATTATCCTACAGTCATTTACAAATACTAACGGACAGGAAAAACAAATTTTCCAGGCAGCCAGCCTACTGGCAACGGACAGCGACCTGCGCTGTAAGATATCGGCCATGACCGGGGTAGGTTGCGACACGGTGAAAATGAAACAAATCCTGCAACTATTAGCCGAGTCAAAAAATACTGCCACAGAAAAACGTCTGACTGCGATAAAGGCCGATATCAGCCTGCTAACGGAAAGCGTAAAAACTGCCGGGTCTGTCGCAAAAAGCAGCAGCTCATCCGAATGGACCTATACCGACAATATCCCTACCTCTTTCCAATGGTATGTTTCCCCGGACGGGAGCGATACTAACGCCGGCACGCAACAGGCGCCTTTCCGTACCATCTATAAAGCTATAAGTAGGGCATCTGCGGGTGATGCCATCAAACTTGAAAATGGGAAATACAATGAAAATGTTTATATTTCAAAAAATGTTTACCTTGTCGGAAACCTTGAATGCCCGCAATCAGTCATCATCGATGCCTGCGCGTTTGAAAACGCCGTATACATATACAACTCTTCCCCGGAATTACACGGCATGAAAATGATCAACGGCGAAAATGGCTTTCCACTCATTTTTATCAGTAATGGTTACCCCAGATTATCGCACCTTATTTTAACGGAAAACCCGGGGATGGCTATTGAAACATACGGAAGTTTTTTCTGTACCTTGTATAACTCTTTAATTTATGGCAACAATGCAGGATCCGGCGGCGCCCTTATAAAACTGAACCCTTCGGTCAACTACGGCGGTATAGATATGTGTAATGTGACCATTGCCGATAACCAGGGTTCGTATGCGGTTAATCTTACCGGATCACTGGCAAAAGAATTGTTGATCACCAACAGCATCCTGTATAACCCGCAGATGACCGCTGAAATAAATTACTATTACCTGCAGAGCTACATCGACGTGCAATATTCCAATATCAGGAATAAAGACTATCTGGGTTCGGGGGTTAATTACCACAACGGCGTAATAGATGAATTTCCATATTTTGATGAAACCGATCCGATACAGACCTATCATTTCTGGGATTATTCGCCGTGTATCGATGCCGGGCGCCCGGATTTTTACGATCGTACCAGGCCCCCGGGAAAAGGAGGCAGTCGCAGCGACCTGGGATTTTACGGCTGGGAGTCGAGGGCAACCGGTGTGTGTATTTCTGCAGCACCCGGGGATGACCCTGACTCGGCAATCGATATAGGAACCTATTACCGTGATTTTGACTTTGACGATTCCAGGCAGTCTGGTCTCTATACTAATTATTACAACTGGATAGATGGGGTGGATATTTTTTACCGGTTCACAACCACTACTTCCATGGATATTATAGTAAACCTTTGCGGTTCAACGGCATTGGATACCTATGCGGCCATATTGACTTTATCCGGCTCTATTATAGCACAGAACGACGACCATCCGGCCGGTATTGAATGTACTGCAACCGGGCACTCATATTTATACAGGGAAAACCTTGCCCCCGGCACCTATTATGTGATGGCCAAGGTAAAACCAGGAAGTACGGGAACCGTATATACCTATATAGAGGGCTTTCTGAGAGGCGAAAACATGAACCTTCCGATCAATGCCGGCGAATACTCTTATGCTTTTCAATATTCGAATCCTCAGAACACCGGGAATTTTGCCAATACTTATACCGGGCAATCCACCAATGATGTATTCTATAAGTTCAAACTTAACCAAAAGATGGATATCACCGTTTCCCATTGCGGGTCGGGCCTGGATAACACCTACATACATTTATTGGATACCAACGGTGATGTAATCGCTTATAATGATGACTATGCCGGCGAAGGCATGTGTTCCTCACCTTTACATGCCTGCATCAAAAGGACATTAGATGCGGGAACCTACTATGTGGTATCGGAGGGCAACAGCCAAAACGGGAATATTAAAACCAGCATACAAGGGTTAGCGACAACATATACCGAAGACCTGGGTTACCCGGGTAACCCGCCGGTTACCGGGAATAACACCGGAGACAATTCTGCCGTGGGTATCACGGCAGGCGCTTTCAATGTAAGCGCCACGGGAGCGGCTACTTATAGTATCCCCATAGCAGTACCACCGGGAATCAACGGATTACAGCCTTCCCTGGCTATCGTCTACAACAGCCAAAGCGGCAACGGCGTCGCAGGATGGGGAGGTTCGCTGGCCGGGACCTCGGCCATCACCCGCGTTCCTAAAAGCAAATATTATGATCAAACGGCTGAGGGGTTAACCTATCTTGCCGATGTCGGGTATGCCCTGGACGGGCAGAGGCTGGTCCTTTCCTCCGGAACGGCGGGACAGAACGGCGCCATATACCATACGGAGGCCGACCCGTTCACTAAAATAACCTTACACGGCAGCGCTGCCAATGCATGGTTCGAGGTGGTCACCAAAGACGGCATGAAATATTATTACGGGGGGGTGGGCAACAGCGACGGGCGGCATGTATATTACGATACATCGAACCCGTCAAACACGGTCACCAAAGTATATGGCTGGCACCTGGATTATGTGGAAGATCCTGCCGGCAACTATATGAACTATTATTACACGAGGTACGAGCATTTTACTTACCTGGCCTCTGTGATTTACGGTAAGAACAAGCATGTAAGTTCATCGTTCTACAATATGGTATCGATGAGTTACCAGAGCCGTACCGACCAGGCACCCTTTATTTTTGACGGTATCCCGGGAAAGATGCTGCACCGCCTGGATAAAGTCACCTGCCGGACGGGAAATGACACCTTCCGGGAATATATGCTGGAATATGCCAATACCGACCATTTTTCAAGGCTGGTGTCGGTCACCGAAAAGAACGGTGAAGGAGAAGCACTGAAGCCACTGGTATTAGATTGGGGTTATTATGGGACAAGCAATAGCCATACGGCGGGTTCGCTTACCCTGGAAGGTTCTGTAACGGGTTTTGAGCAGCAGTACTACTCTACCGCCGACCTGAACGGCGACGGGGTCAGCGACATCATCAGCCTGACACCCGGCTATTCGGCCCCGGATGAAGGAGGAGCGGTATATACCCTGTCACAACATTTCCTGTCCACCAGGCAGGATAACGGAAGCTTCAAGTTCGTGGCATCCGGCAAAAAATATTTAGCGCCAAGTATGGAAATAGAAAAAATAAACCATAACCAGCGCTTAGGCGGACCAATGGCATTCAATGCATTGGGTGACGGGAGACAGTACCTGCTGACACCTTTATATCTTCATGACGGTTTTGGCAAACGTACCATTTTTTACATTTACAATCATGAAAACAATAATACCCATAACAGGGTACCATCGCCGACCGGGATACAGGGACTGGGACATATGCTTATAACAGCCAGCAGTGAGCTTCCTGTTTATGTTACGGGAGATATCGACAATGACGGAATAGATGAAATCGTCGCTGTAGAAACAGGTTCCATCGGCGGATCTTATCCGGGTAAAATCGGCAAGGTAACGGGTATTGCTTCGGACCAGGTGGTTTCTTTCGGTAACTGGATCGACCTTAGCTTAGATTTACCCCAGCCACCAAAGAAAATGTTTATCGCCGATTTTAACGGCGACGGGATGAACGAATTGCTGGTTTTCCATTCGGAAGGCTATACCATGTATTTTAACCAGACAACCGGCGGCGCCCGTTTCCATGATTCGAAAAAAATTGCCCGGGCCAATATTTCCGACTGCAGCATGATCCGTACAGGTGATTTCAACGGCGACGGCTTGCCGGACTTTATACTCAATGCACAAAATGATGACCAATGGTATTTTGCATTGAACAACGGTAACGGTACTTTTACCAAACGACCGGCTGGTACCATAGACCTGTATG
>JAISOY010000224.1 GCA_031275285.1 Bacteroidales bacterium
TAAGTTTAAACTTAGCTCGCTTATTAGTTTACCTTGGTCAGTCTGTTAATTCCTTCTTTTTTACAACAAAAGTAAGGGATTAACATCGCTTTTATTTTTATAACGCAAACTAAGGGCTCCGCTTAGTTAATACCGGATTCGGGCTGAGGACAATCTTCGTCATCATTTCCTCCGGGTATGCAAGTCAGCACGACGGAGATACTGGTCATGACGTTCAATGTGCCAAACCCGCCTAAAACAGAACTACATTAAACTGCTTTTTTCAAGATATTACCACTAAATTCTCAGCATGGACACATGCGCTTTTATTTCCATCTGCCAAATTACATATTTGGCTATATTTCAAAAGGCAAAACATTTGCCGTTTAACTTTCATCTGTTATATTCCGCCCAACGGAGGTCTTTGAAAAAAACACTGGATATTTAAAAAATGATTTTTCTTGCATTTATCTTAGATAGCCAAACGGGTGGAATTACTCAATATCCAATAAATCAAATATATTTAAGGTACTATCAGGTGGATTGTCTGGAATAGTCTCATCATAACAATGCAGTATTAATTTTTCAGGCTGACCATAGTTATCAACACATCCATAATAAAATTTGTAGTTAAGAATTATCAATTCTATTAAGTTATCTATTTCTTGTTGTGACTCCATATTGTTGATCCATAATTTTTCATAACTCCCCCAATACCTTGAACTAGTAAGTATAATTCCAAAATCAGGCACATAAAAATGATTGATGCAACCATCTTCCGCTTTAAAATTTGAAGCAAATTTATATACTGTATATTGTTTTTCTCTGGTTTTAAATATCTTAAAATCTAAAAAAACAAAATTTTGTTCTTCTCCATTCAGTTTAAACGATAGCCTCGTTAATGCAGTGTCAATAATGTAAGAACGTAAATTGCCGTTAATGTAATGGTAGCCCATCTCTGTAGTATGATTTTCCTTTATATTCGTTTCAAGAGTAAAGTGTAATGTATCAATACTGATATAGTCACTATAAATATTATCAAATCTAATTATTGCATCATCTCTTTCTGGCAATTTATTATTACATGAAACCAATGATATTAATATGAAACAATAATTAATCGGTAAAATTATTAATTTTTTCATGTATATAATTATGTAAATTTTTAACTTTTCCATGGTTGAGCTTGCTATTATAATCGTTTTTCCAGAGTGGTTTTAATTGTTTATAAAAACTATATCTATCAGAATAAAAGATCCCATTAGGATCATTCATCATCTTATGTTGTTCAAATGGAGATATTCTTTCTTTCTTTTTTAATAATGTCATTTGATTTATTAATAAATGCTGCTTCTCGTGATTAATGGTTTTAGCCCCTTCGGCAATACCTAATTGTATATCTGTATAGTCTTCTGCAAAATCAAATTGTAATTCATATTTCAGGTATTCATCACTAGATTGACCCAATGCTAGTTTCCTTCCTTTTTCTCCTAAATTTCCTTCATACTCTTTGGATTCTCCTGTTTTTTTATTAACAATAAATGTTTCAGCTCTACCATTCCCAGGTAGGTCACCTAGCACAAAATTAACTGAAATGTGTCCATACTTACCTCCTATTTCAAAGGCTTCTATAAATGCTTTCCCTTCATCAGTACCAGCCCATGCATTATATCGATCCATAGCGTCTTTGTCACTTTCAAAAGCTTTGGAACGCTTTATACTATCCCCATTTATATCGATATTATTTATAGGATTCCCAGCCGCAAAACTGTATGGACTTAAATGATAGTATTTTTCAGCATAAGCATCTGGTACAAACCATACAGGAATCTCTGTAGCCAGCATCCTTGCTCCGTAGTCCAGCCAGTTCAGTTCCATTTCTTCCTGTAATTCCTTGACATTGTATTTATAAGCATTGAACCCTTCCACTTCATGGTCGCTCAGCAGAGGGATGATCATTCCGTACGGGTAGTACGCATTCACTTCCACCGCATTGCCCGAGGACCTTGTCACCGATAGGTTATCGAAATAAACAGGGGTCTGTGCTTCATTGTTCACATAGATCTCCATATAACCGCTTTCACTGAGTACCATCTTATCACCGGATAACTGCTGGATTTTGTTGATCTTGTCATCTACCGGGAGAAGTCCGGTATGGGCTTCAACCACTTCGAACTCCCTGTTGTACAGTACAAAATTCAGGCCGGATTCGGGCTGCGGGGAGTCTTCGTCGTTATTTCCTGCGGGTAAGGGGGCCAATACTGCGGAGGTACTGGCGGTGGCGCCAAGGTCGGTGGCCAGCGTGCTGAACTCACCCAGCGGGGCGGTGGCGTTACCGGAAAGGGCGGCTATCGCGCTGGCGGCTACGGGGGCGATGTCCAGGCCGCTGCCGGGTAGGCTTTTATCGATATTGTAAAAGGCCTGTGCGCTGATCTCTATGGTGTCGCCCGCCATCACTTTCAGGGTGATCTTAGGACCCTGGCTCTTGCCTGCTACCTTGGCCAGTTTGCTGTTAGCCGGGTTCTTGTCGGGGTAGTTGTAAGGACGGTCGGAGCGCGTGTTTTCAAGGTTGTCGAAGTACAGCCCTTCTTCTCCTGATTTGCCCTCTTCCATGGTGGCCATATAGCGCTGTCTATTGTCCGGATCACTGGTGAGCACGACACGGACATTGCCCAGGTGGTCCTTCAGGAAGTAGTCATAGACCCACCCGGAGGTGGTCTTGCGGATACGCCCGTACTGCGTGGAGATGAATTTCAGTTCGCTGCCTTCGTATTCCACCCCGTCGATATAATGACGTTCCTTGCTGCCAAACTTCTTACGGATACGGCGGCCGATGGCATCATACGTGTACTCGAGGGTTTCCTGGTCCTTGGTGATGAGGGTGGGCAGATTCAGGTGGTTGTAGGCTATGGTGATCCCCTTGTTGCTGTCGGTGGTCATCCTTCCCGCGGCATCGTAACCGTAGGTGCCGTTCCCGACGAACCCGGGGGTGCTTGGTTCGGAGGTACACAGCTGGTCGTTGATGCGAAGGGTGAGGTCGTTTCCTGAGGTGGCGGCAAATTGGAAGCCGGGCTGTAGTACGAAGCCTTCGCAGGCTTCCCGGATACCGGCATTAGCCGGGCTGTTCAGGGTGATCACACGGATGATTCCGGTGCCGGAGGAGCCTTCGTCTTCCTCATGGATTATGGAGTCTGAGGCCTGGCCCAGCTGGTTACCGTTGTACGACAGGGTCAATTGGTCGATCTGATCCCCGTTGTGCCAGCGGTCCAACTTCCTGATATTACCCATGATATCGTACCGGTAACCCTCGTTGTATTTTCCCTGGTCGGAACCGTAGGTGGTATTACTGTTGCCGGTGGCATTACTGCGGGCGTAGGCGCCTTCCTTAAGCCTGCTCAACGAATCGTACTTGAAGGCATAGGCATGCCAGTAGTCGTTCCGGGAGGGTGTTTTCCATTCCATGGCACTGATATTGCCACCCCACTGGGGGGTGCTGTTCAGGCTGCTGACAGATTCATGGTAATGGAGCTTCTGACTGAAAAGATTGCCAGTGATCTCTCTGAGCCAGCCGCGGATATTGTAGTTGTATCCGGTGGACTCAAGGCTGTTATTATGCAGGTCTGTGCGGACCAACTGACCCAGTTCGTTGTAGGTATTGGCAGCTACCACTACCGTATCATTACCCGTGATATGCTGTTTGACTTCCAGTAACCGCCCGGCATGGTCGTAGCGGTTGATCTCTGTCAAAGCAAATACTGCAGTGCCGCCTTTGAGATGTTCACGTACGGTGGAAAGTACTTTCCCTGTAAAATCGTAGGTAAGGGTAACCTTATCCTTTACCTCGCTGTTATCGATTTTTGGTTGTTCGGCTACGGTGTGAAGCAGCCGCCCTTTATTATCATAAAAAAGAGTGGCGGTCAGCCATTCGTCCGTATCAAGAATGCGTGTCTTGTTTCCTGTGACAAAACCCTTTACCCGATCATCAGCATGAGTATAAATGGACTCGCTGCCCGGAAAATCGTAACTGTCATAATAATTGACCAGATAAACATCACCGGTCGTTAGATTTTTCGGTTCGCTTTGGTTGGTATATCCGCATATTCCTCCGGAAAGGGGAGATTCCCAAAGGGGAGCAGTCTGCGCATTTATAGCTTCCTGCCAGTTCCTGCGGGAACGGCCGTCCTGCACGATACCAGACATCACCATACGTCCGATAGCGTCATATTTGGTAAAGGCCCATTCTCCTTTTTCCCGCTGGATGGCATCCTGGGTCATTACGGGCTGATCGAGCTTATTGTAGACAATATGCGTCCATCCCGCACCGGGAATGTATTTTTCGATGATCCGGTCTCGATAATCATATCGGTATTCATAAACATAATGTTGTAAAACAGAATACATGATTTTTGGTTGGTTTTTAGGAATAACCGGAGGAAATACATAGCATAACCGTCCTTTATTATCATAAACATAATCTGTATCCGCATATTTTTCAGAGGCAATTTTGCGACGATGCCTTATCATGTTACCATCCAAATCGGTATATTGTATTGTTTTCCGATCATCTTCATCAGTTATTTCTACAACACGAAGCGTTCCGGGATCGAAATACAATTCCAACATAATACTATCAATCCCATAAGGCGACCAAACCGGAACTTCTTCTCTATAATTTGTTCTATAAAAATAAGTTATTCCTTTATCTAAAGTATCTTGAGAACTATTCCATGCATCTCCGGGAACACCTTCTATTAATATCCGACCTGTAGCCGAAGACTCATATTTCATTGTAGACCATGTTGTCCATTCCGGTTGATAAAATGCCTTTTGATCTGCTATGGCATTACGCTTGTAAACACCCGTCCCATCAGAAGACACATAAGGAAGGTATATTTTTGAATTTCTTTCGAATGCATCGAGCTTAATAGGAGTCACCAAATCTTTCCCTTCAGGAGAAGCTTTTGCCACCACGTTTTGCAACGGCCGGCCAAGTGCATCGAAATACTCGATGGAAACAGATGCCAGCGTCTGATCAGGGAGCACGATATTAGTTCTGTATGCAATATCTGTATTACTTATTTCCTGCAATGGGGTCACGGTCATCAAATAATTCAGGTCTCGCCATAAAGTATTTGTATTAACAGCACTGCTATAATGATGCATGTTAGAATTATTTTGTTCCGACATGGAAGCGGAATCAGGCTTTAAAATGGCTGTATTTCGTTTACTATCTTCATATTGATAAGGAATGGCTGAAATAACCGATGTCAGTAAAAATCCTATTGACAAAACGAGATAGATGATAATTTTCTTTTTCATTCTTGTAATTTATTTTTTGATAAATTTTCTAATAATGTTAATACCAGCTGATTGTAAAGAGATATTATTTTTTCCTGTTTTTGCCGCTTTGTTTCAATACTAAAGCTCACTATAATGACGAAAATATTCCTTGATAATATTTCCTTCTTCATCTTTTACAGTTATCATTCCTCCTGATGAATATTCATAATAAATAGTTCTTCCAGAAGGATCGGTTTCGGATGACATTCCTATTAAAGGATGATAAGTATATACATTGACATGTGCATTAGGCAACTGTGTCCGCAAATTTTTTAATGTCATAATGTCACTTTCGGAAAGGCTTCTCTTTTGCCCCAGGATATTAAATATATCTTCACCCAGCAAACCGGTTATTTCTGTCAAAGATGTATTTTCTATTTTTGCTATCGGATATCGGAAATTATATCCCCAGATATATACAATCTGCGGACCACTTTCTTGCGAAACACACACCGGATTACCGTGCCGGTCGTATTCATGATAATGTATTCTTGCTTCTTCCGCAGAATTTTCTGTAGATGAAACAATGGTTGCCGGTAATACTTTATTATCGAAGATATCATAGAGGAGCTTTGTCGTTTTGTATTTTGTCCACCTGCGTTTTGTGTGTAAAAGCAAATTATTATATTGTCGGTTGAACAACATCTGTTGTCGTGCGATTTCGGCATCTCCGGAAAAACGGACATCTTCAGTATAACCAAATTCTTCGATCGTGTTGTCGCCGGTACTACTATTAATTTCAGTTCGGTTTTGATAAAGAGTATTAGAAGTACTCCTGTATCCATATGTTTTATTGATTATAAGAGTATCAGAACCATATATTTCTTTGGTTATTTCTCTAATAGGTTTACTGATACCCGTTTTTATAGCATAACTTTTATACAATATATCTTCATAATCATCATTCGTTCTTGGATAAAGAGTTTGTCCAATCAATTTTTTTCTTCTAAATACTTTAGCGACCCTGATATCACCCGGTTTATATATTTCATAGAAATATTTAGTATGTGATACCGGAATAAACTTATTATCCGCAGAATTATTATACCAATCATCATTATATCTGTAAACAATCTTCTCTTGCAATTGGTCATCCATCCAGTCGGCCTGGTACTCATAAAAAATATCCGTCAGTTCTTCTCTTTCCGGTTTATATCTCCGATAATTCTTATATTTATATACCGTTTTTCCTAAATTACCTTTATCTATTGGATCATCCGAAACGTATTCGGTAACCATATCGTAAAAAACAGGGGAACCACCGGAATAAAAAAGATCGGTCAGCGAACTGGAATAAAAGGTCCTGAATCTTGTTTCTATGGGATCAAATAAATGACCATTATCATTACCGACATAACTGAGATACATTTTTGTTTGTTCAATCATATAATCATCTGTTGTTACGGGCTTTTTTATGATTCCTCTATTTCCGGAGTTTGGACCATATTCAAAATAACGATAAGTAATTCCATCAGTCATCCTGTCGTAATCTTCTATAGAAACGATACGCAATCCTCCTGCCGGCGCATAGTCTATAAGGTCTTCATCGAAGTATCTATGGGGTTCATAACTAAAAGTAGTAGTACCTCCGGTAGGATAAGTAATACTTTTCAGGCTTCCATAATACATTGTATTCGGATTGGGGTTTTTATCGGCTTCACCTATTTGAAAAGATCTAGATGCGACATCATTATGGCACCGTTTACCTCTAATAATACTAATAGGGACTGCATTAATATTATCGCCGTTTGCTCCGTTATAATACCCCCAGTGATCATAGGACTTCGACATGACATGATCAGGAAGGAAATCACTATAGTAGGAAAAGCTGTATCTTTCCGAGATATTGGTAGCATCATCCGTTATGGTGATGTAATCCAGCTTGTCTCTTCTTAATCCATAAGAATTCATTTCTCCGGTTAAATCGTAAGTACTTTGGGAGAAATAAATAGTTTTTACAGACTTTTCCCCATCATATATGTTAATTGAAGTTAAGCGATTATTATTTGTAGTAAATGTAATTTTACCTCCACGGAAGCTGATTGTTTTAATTTTTCTGCCCCGGACAGTTGTTGATCTGGAATAATAATCTTCAATATTACAAAAAAATTCCTGTAATTGACCATATTCACCCACGACATAATTTGTTATCATTCTGGGATCAAAATTGGTTATATAGGTAATATAAGGAAAAGTAGCTGTATTACATATGAGAGTTTCAATCTTTTCTGTGCGAGAACCCTCAATATTATCTTCTACAGTAATCACATCTGTATTGGAAAAGTATTTTTCTTCACTCTCCGAATAATTAAAAAAAATGGTATCACGGCTGCAGGGAGAGATTATTTCTGTTGCTTTCCAACATGTCACTGCTAATTCATCAAGCCCCGAAAAAGTCCGCTCTATAAAGTTATTATATGCGCCATTCAATGCTGTACCAAACCTGTAATATACTCCTCTGTCATCAATCATTTCTATTTTCATAGGTGTATTATAATCAAACTCTATGTTGACCGGATCATAGGTATGTGTCAATACTGTGTGAGGTGATGTTTCGCCTGCTGTTTTTTGAAAATAAAATTTACCACTCCGGTCGAGTAATCTGTAATAAAACTCATCCGGTTCTTCTTCTGTTCCTCCAGTTTCGTGGGCGAGCCAAATGAGGTATTTGTCCCATGTAGAGGGCATGCTGGAATTTTGTAAAATACCGGAAGCTTTTTCATCGGGTTTTCCTTTTACAGATCTTGATACCGAAGGTTCAGCGCTCAGTGTCCATCCAAGCCCGACCCAACCGGAGTTTTCATTTACTTTGATGCCCGATGCATGGTAACTTAAAGTTATAGGAAGCACCAACTCACCTACACGTATTTCATAAAGCGGAATTTCTATTTTTACCAATCCCGAGTTATAATCTACCGGATAATTTATATATTTTGCTATGGCAGCAGCTTCAGGAGAAGCAGGAATCAACTCAGGCAAAGATATTGGAATATTTTGCGACCAAGCATTGATGCTTATTATCCATAAACATATGGATATTATCTGAAATCGTCTAATTTTCATGGCATTCTATTAATCTATTTATTCATCAAGTGATTTTCTGTTTTCTAATTCAAATATTCGTTGTCCCTGTTCATTCAGCCTTTTTTCCTGTTCAATGATATACAAGGTCAATTCCTCTATTTTTTGCAATAATTTTATCTGCATTTCCCCCATACTTACCCCATTGCGCACCATACTATCGGCAGGAGCAATATCCGGCAGATGTTTGTTTTCGGTAATGAATTGCTCTACGTCTTTTAAAGGACGTAAAGAATAACCTTCATCAAAGACAAAATCGGCGCCGGCATTGGCCTCTATACGTATTTCACGGGATACGATATCACCGGCTACAATAAGTGTGGTGGGCGAACCGGAAGTGCCTATCTTTACATAAGGATATTCTTCTACTGTGGTTATATTGCCGGTTCCTTCCGGCATTTGTCCCGAATGGTAGGTCCATCCCTCATAAAATGAAGCATCCCCCTGATGATCGGTCGCCGAAAAAGAATAACTGCTCCAATAGATCCCGTCATTTGCTATTTCAATGCGTACACGGACCACTCCATTGTCATCATATGTTCCTAAACGTATCCTGGAAGGATTGTAATAACCTATATCATTTCGGTATTGCGTCCAGTACCAGGTTCCTGCCCAGTGATACCAGCCCAGAGTAAATTTTATCGCTTTATTGGGATGTCCGTAATTATAACCGGTAACATGTACCTGAGGCGCAGGATAAGCCATAAAGGGAATTTTTGTGTCGACATAAAAATATTGATCGTGTTCTAATGGCCCTGCCAACAATAAATTATAGTACGTCCTACCCGGATTTATGCCAGACCGGGTTTGCTGAGCAGATTTCATCGAGTTATGAAATAATAAAATCTCCTGGTCTATTTTATCTGACCTGTTTTCCTGGGCATTGGTTCCTACGGGAAGCATTAAAAAAAATGCTATGCACATAAAACAACAATAGTATTTGTAATTCTCTGATCTCATAATAATAATTTATCAATGGATATTATATAATTTCGAATTTAAAATTCAACATTAACTTCGTTGAAGCCTGCGGGGTTCAACATTCGCAACATTTTGAATATAAGCAAACTAAAATATCGATTTATGTAATTACATTTTATGACCCATATAATATTGTAAAAACTGTATAAAATTCAGACTTTATGGATATTTACCCCTTGCCTTTTTAAGGCTGAAATCAATAATTATTCCCCACTGGACACTCCTATTATTTACACCTGCATTTCTCCGGTAAGCTTTCTTTAGACACAATCAAGTTGATTATAATTAGCACAATAGTTCATCATAAGTTCCGGAATATTTTTCAATGATCCATACATGGTTATTCTCTGTCAAATAAAGTAAAACACCTGCAATAAAACAAATTTTTACAAAAAAAATTTCATTCAAATTGAATGAATCATTTTATTTTGTTGTTATTATGAGATAATATGATTCCCGTTCAACGATATTACATGTATGTTGACCATAGGAGAATTCATAGAACCAGCCGGTTCATGATCAATAAAACAACGATACGAAAAACAGGAACAAATGATATCGAATAATATGATTATCCGGAAACATGTGCCTCCAGTTGAATACAATAGTTCTTTTGAATGGATTGAATATACAGGCGGACTAATAGGCTCGCCTGTTTTTTCCTTCAATATAGTTGATAAATGCATTATTGACCACCCTGTTTCCTCCCGGTGTAGGATAGTTACCGGTAAAATACCAGTCCCCGGTGTCGTTAGGACAGGCCTGATGCAGATTTTCAATTGACTGGAAGATAATATCTATATCCGCGTTTATTTCAGGAGTACGTAATAATTCAGCAATTTTTACCGAAATCTGCCTGGCTGAAAATGGTGCATAAATCTCCTTTACATGATTGACTATTTTCGCATCGGACAGGCCTTCCTGACTTTTACACTTATGGTATACTTCCTGAATGACGGATTCCCGGCCGGTATCCTTCAACAAAGCAATAGCCGCTTGAAAGGCAATAAATTCATTCATCCGTGTCATATCAATCCCATAACAATCAGGATAACGTATCTGCGGAGATGAGGAAACAAATACAATTTTCTTAGGCCCGAGACGGTCAAGGATGCGGATAATGCTCAGTTTGAGCGTAGTTCCGCGAACAATAGAATCATCAATGATCACCAGGTTATCGACTCCCGGCCGGATGGTATCATAGGTGATATCGTATACATGACCGACCATGTCCGCCCGGCTTTTATCCTGAGTGATAAAGGTCCGCAATTTAGCATCTTTAATGGCTACTTTCTCGACTCTGGTATGCACATCCATGATCTTATCCAGACGGGCAGGTGTCAATTTATCACCCGCTTCCAGAATTAATTTCTTTTTCCGGTCATTGAGGTATTCGTTTGCACCTTCCAGCATTCCATAAAAAGCGGTTTCAGCAGTATTGGGAATATAGGAAAAAACGGCTGTCTCAAGGTTATAACGGATGGATTCAAGGATTTCAGGAATCAAAAGTTTCCCCAGCATTTTACGCTCCTTGTAAATATCCTGATCACTGCCACGTGAGAAATAAATCCGCTCGAACGAACAGGACTTCTTTTCCTGAGGGGTCCGGATCTGTTCTTCTGAAATTGTTCCATTAGATCTTACAATAAAAGCATACCCCGGTTTTATCTCGCGGACAGAGTCCACATCCAGATCGAAAGCGGTCTGAATTACAGGACGCTCAGACGCTACCACGACAATCTCATCATCATGATAATAAAATGCAGGACGGATTCCACACGGATCACGATAAAAAAAGGCATCCCCATGTCCTACTACACCACTGATCACGTATCCACCATCCCATTTTTTACTGGACTCGGATAATATATTCCCTATATTCAGGTTTTCAGCAATCAAACCGGATATTTCTGCATTTTTATATCCCTCTTTCTTGAACCGGTCAAATAAATGCTGGTTCTCACGATCCAGGAAGTGCCCGATATTTTCCAACATAGTCACGGTATCCGAATATCCGGTAGGATATTGTCCCAGATCAGTCAGTATCTGAAATAAAGTACCGACATTAGTCAGGTTAAAATTCCCTGCCAATACCAGATTACGGGTTTTCCAGTTATTCTGCCGCATTACCGGATGTATGGCTTCCAATGAGTCGCTCCCATAAGTACCATACCTTAAATGCCCCAGGTATATTTCTCCGGCAAAAGGCATTTCCTGCTTCATCCAGACAGCATCATCCAGTAATTCCGGAGTTCGTTTTCCCAGCTTATTGATAGGGTTATAAATATCCCTGAACAGGATATCAAGCGATGATGGTTTTACGGAACGTTCCCGGGAAATATACTTTTTTCCAGGAGGCATGCCCAGCTTTACGCAAACAACTCCGGCACCATCCTGTCCGCGGTTCCGTTGTTTTTCCATCATCAGGTGCAGTCTCTGTAAACCATACAGGCAACTACCGTATTTGCTGTGGTAATACTCCAACGGCTTTAAAAGCCTTACAAAAGCGATCCCACATTCATGTTGCAAAGAGTCGGTCATCCTTATTCCTTTATCTCTATTATTTCGTTAACTATAAAAGCACCGGTGAATTTTTTGGATATTATTTTACACTGGCGAAGCGCTTCTGTCTTGGTACGAAAATCACCTACAAGTATCTGGTAATTAGGAGAATCAAATCTATTATATGGTTCTATGTCCGGGAAATTCCTGATAAACAAGGCCCTTGTTTCTTTCATCTTTTGTAGTGCAGACTGTCCCGATTGTGAAAAAATACGAATACGGTACCCCATAATTCCTTTCTGCAAGGCATTATTGGCTATCTGCATTTTTAAAATATTATCCACCTGTACGGGACGGTTCAGTTCAATTTTCCCATCACTGGTAATATCTGCAAGTATTTTTGGCTTTTCCGGATCCTGTTCCTGGGCGAGAACACAAGGTACAGTAAAAAGGAAAAAACAGATACAGGCACAAAAACGACAAAAAAGCGAATGGGAATTAATTGTGTAGGGTTTTATGGTAACATTCATGCTCGATCAGTATAAAAGGATCTAATGTATTTATTGCTGCAAATTTAATGCAAAAACATAAGATTTAAGTAACACCATAAATTAATGTCCTATTCTATAAGCGTAATCGACTTAATCAATGCAACTTAAATAAATAAGAAATAACATTGAATGCTTAACTACATGAATTCCGATATAATTTCGGTAAGTTGAAGAATAAAAAAGTCCGGAGGAAAGATACCCAACCAAAAAACAATTGCGAACAGGACATATTGGGAAAGAGATTCAATAAACGGAAGAGGTTCCACACCTGTGGTATTTTTTCCTGATGAAGAAAAAAGCAATCTAAAAAAACTTCTACCAAGCGACCATATAATAATGGTGAGCAAGATCATAACCACGACCATCAGGATCAGATGATTTTGTTCCATCATAGACAGGAAAATCAGCGATTCACTGACAAACAAACCCGATGGTGGTATCGCTGTAATGCAAAAGAAACCAATAAGTAAAACCAGTCCGCCCCAAATATTTATCCGAAAATAATTACCGACATCCTGCTTGTTGACCGACCGGTATATGTATGATACCTGGCCAAATTGGAAAAACAAAGCTGATTTCGCAAATGAATGAAGTACGATATGCAACAGTGCGGCAAAATATCCTGCTCCTCCCATAGCCAGACCAATGGTAGCTAACCCTATATGTTCAATTCCGGAATAAGCCAGTAAACGTTTGTATCCTTTGGTCCGAACCATGTAATATGCTGCAATAGCAACAGAAAGTACGGCACTGATCAGAAGCACTTTTTGTGCCCAGGCACCACTTTCATTATGGATAATGATCTGATAAACGCGAAGAATAGCTACAAACCCGGCATTACACAGGCAAGTGGCCAATAAGGCCGCAGCAGGTGCAGGTGCTTCATCTTTTGCATCCACGCCTGCGGTAAACATGGGGAAAAGACCGACCTTAACCGTATAGCCTGAAAAAAGAAATAAGAAACCTA
>JAISOY010000225.1 GCA_031275285.1 Bacteroidales bacterium
TTTTACCACTCCATCTTTTTCGTAGTATAATGTTGTTTTAAATTCATCGGTGGGCATGCCGTCCGGAATGGTCATTCCTTGCGGAATATTAGCGCCGACGCTGTAAGGGCGAAAATCCAATAAGGGAAGATGACGATAACAATAAACGGATATACCTATGATGACACCAGCTATCAGTACAACACAAATCCATTCGGTAACCGGTCTGTAAACAGGTTCATATTTCTTACGATATAGAAAAACAATCAATGCCAATGCCATTAACACCAGATTCTTGAAGAAGGTTTCCCAGTTAGTCAGGACAAGGGCATCACCAAAACATCCGCAATCACTGACCGGATTTGTCAGTGCCAGGATAAATGTAAGTACGGTAAAAAAACACATGAATAAAAAAACCGCCCATGCCGATACTTTCATCCGTAATCTTAAGATCAAAGATACTCCGATCAGAAATTCTGCTGCATTCATCAAAATAGCCAGTATGAACGCCAGAGGAGATAAAAACGACAGGTTAAAAGCAGTAAAATAATCGATGAATTTATAGGTGGAACCTAACGGGTCTATGCCTTTAACAAATCCTGAAAAGACAAACACGATCCCTAAAAGGATGCGAGATATGGCAGCGATGTTTTTCATTGGCTACTGTATTATTTTCGACGCCAAAATTACGTATTTTTTCCTAACTGAAAATTTTCATGAACAAAAACAGAGAGGAACAAAATCATAAGATACTTTATATATCTTTGCATTATATCAAATAAATAAGTGCCAAATGGAAAAAATTGACTGGAAAAACCTGCCTTTCGGTTATATGCAGACCGATTATAATGTTCGTTGTTATTATAGGGATGGAAAGTGGGGTGAATTAGAGGTTCATTCGTCCGAGTACATCATGCTGCATATGGCCGCTACTTCATTACATTATGGCCAGGAAGTCTTTGAAGGAATGAAGGCTTTTCGTGGAAAGGATGGAAAAATCCGGTTATTCCGTTGTGCAGATAATGCCCGCCGTATGATCGAATCGGGTACCTATATCCAGATGGCAGCACCTCCGGTTGAGTTATATATAGAGGCAGTGAAAAAAGTAATCGGGTTGAATCAACATTTTGTCCCGCCTTATGAATCCGGAGCTGCTTTATATATACGCCCGCTATTGATCGGCTCCGGTGCTGAAGTCGGTGTAAAGCCATCAAAAGAATATCTTTTTCTTGTATTTGTAACACCGGTAGGTCCTTATTTCAAAACAGGATTTAAACCCGTTGATGTGATGATTACACGTGATAGTGATCGTGCTGCTCCTTTGGGGACAGGGCATATAAAAGTGGGTGGGAATTATGCCGCCAGCCTTCCGGCTGCTGCCGAAGCCCAGCGTTTGGGATACTCTACCAGTTTGTATCTTGATGCAAGGGAAAAGAAGTATATTGATGAATGTGGCCCGGCGAATTTCTTTGGGATCAAAAACAATACCTATGTAACGCCCAGATCGAGGAGTATTCTTCCTTCTATTACCAATGACAGTCTGATGACTATCGCTAAGGATTTAGGTATTAAAGTAGAACGCCGGCAGATTGAAATCAGCGAATTAGGTGCTTTTGAGGAGGTCGGAGAATGTGGAACGGCAGCTGTCATAACTCCGATCGGGAAAATATTCGATCCACAGGAAAATCAAATATATGATTATGGAAAAGATGCCGGACCGGTATGTACGAAATTATACAATCTGTTAAGGGCCATTCAGTATGGTGATGTTCCTGATAAATATCAGTGGGTAACTGTAATTGATTGATCATAAACCAAACTATAGCTGTGAAACCTTATTTCAAATATTGGGGTATATTTCCGGTGCTTGTATCTTGTGTACCTCAGGGAGATAAAGCAACGGAAAATAAATCATTGGAATTATCCGACTTTGCAGGATTCAGTAAGCCTCGGAATGTTATTTTTATCCTGAGTGATGATCATCGGTATGATTTTATGGGTTTTACAGGTCGTATTCCCTGGCTGGAGACGCCGAATATGGATCGCTTGGCGAAGGAAGGAGCATACCTGAAAAATGCCTTTGTTACCACTTCGTTATCTTCACCCAGCAGGGCTTCTATTCTTACCGGAATGTTTTCGCATGAACATACCGTAGTCGATAATTCTGCTCCTGTACCCGAAGGTTTGATATTTTTCCCCCAGTACCTTCAGAAAGCAGGATATAAAACAGCATTTTTCGGAAAATGGCATATGGGCCATGATACAGACGATCCGCGTCCCGGATTTGACCACTGGGAAAGCTTCCGTGGACAAGGACAGTACTACAATCCGAAACTCAATATCAATGGAGAACAAATTGCATACAAAGACAGTACTTATATTACGGACTTATTGACCGAACATGCGATCGACTGGATGAAAGGACAAAAAGAAGGGCAACCATTTTTTGTTTACTTATCGCATAAAGCGGTACATGATAACTTCTTACCTGCAAAAAGGCATGCCGGCTGTTATGCCGGTAAAGAGGTTCCTCTTCCTCCATCATTTGATCATCCGAAATATGGAATAAGATCTTTACCCACGAAGGATACCAAAACAGGTAAGGTAGCCAGGGGAACGGATTATTATGGGGAAGAAATGCACCCGGATTGGGTCAAAGCCCAGCGTGAAAGCTGGCATGGAGTGGATTATGCATATCATGGGAGGCAACCGTGGCAGACCAATGTCATCCGTTATTGTGAAACATTACGTGGAGTAGATGAAAGCATAGGGGCCATTTTGGATTATCTTGAAGAAGTGGGACTGGATGAATCTACATTGGTGATATATATGGGCGATAACGGATTTGCATGGGGAGAGCATGGATTGATAGATAAAAGGCAATTTTATGAAGAATCGGTAAGGGTACCCATGTTGGCTCGTTGTCCCGAAGTATGCAAAGGAGGTATGGTGATCGAACAGATGATCCAAAATATTGACATTGCACCCACTGTACTTGAAATTGCAGGCAAAGAAAAACCGGAACACATGAGTGGTAGTTCCTTTATCCCTTTAATGGAAGGAAAGAATGTTGACTGGCGCGACCGTATTTTTTATGAATATTACTGGGAGTATGATTTTCCTCAAACACCGACCATGCACGGTGTACGTACCGATCAATATAAATTGATCCGTTATCATGGCGTTTGGGATACCAATGAGTTTTTTGATATCCGGAACGATCCTTACGAGACCAAAAATCTGATAGCACACCCTGAATATCAGGATATCATCCACCAGTTAACAGCTGATGTATATGATTGGCTGGAGTCTACAGATGGAATGTCGATCCCGCTAAAAAGGACGGTACGTAAACATAATGACCACAGGAATCAAGGAGTATATTAGTTCTTGCTGAATACGGGACCCGGTTAAAAGGTATAAATTCAGGGCTAAAAATGTAAATAACTTATAGGGTTATTTCCTTAACCAGCGTCATTCCAGTGGTAATGGCCTGTTGGTTGAGCGGAATAAGTTTATGGTGCCGTTCGGGAAGGGATTTTTTCAATCCTTCAATAACATTTTCAACTTTCAGGAAAGGGCGAATGGACAAGTAGCCGCCCAGTACGATCATGTTAAAAATGCGCGGATCGGTTTTCGATGCCTCCACAGCTGCTTCAATACAATATATTTTGATGTCCTTCCGTTCAGGATGACGAATGATCCCATTGCTGTCGTAAAGCAATATGCCGCCCGGTTTCACCATCGGCTCGAACTTATCCATCGACTGTTGATTAAGGATAATAGCCGTATCGAATTGGTTGAGTACCGGAGAGCTTACCGGTTCGTCGCTCAGGATGACCGTAACATTGGCCGTTCCACCTCTCATCTCGGGTCCGTAAGAAGGCATCCAACTAACTTCCATACCCTGCATAATTCCCGAATAAGCCAGGATTTTTCCCATTGATAGTACCCCCTGACCGCCAAATCCGGCTATGATTATTTCTTCTGTCATTTTTCTTTACTTTTTTGTCCGGCTATTTCTTGATTAATTCCCCGTTTGCTTTCAGGTCACCCAACGGATAATAGGGGAACATATTCTCTTCCATCCATTGATTGGCTTGCAACGGGGTCATCTTCCATCCCGAATTGCAGCTGGATACTACTTCCACAAAAGAAGTGCCTTTATTCAATTTCTGATTCTCAAATGCCGTACGGATGGCTCTTTTTGTTTTTCTTACAGCCGCAGCCGTATGTACCGATTGGCGCGTAACATAATATGTCCCTTCAAGCCCGGCCACAAGATCGGTAATACGTAAGGGATATCCCATCGTTTCTACATTCCTTCCCAGGGGAGAAGTGGATGTTTTCATTCCCGGAATGGTGGTTGGCGCCATCTGCCCTCCGGTCATGCCGTAGGTGCCATTGTTGATGTATATAATAGCAATATTCTCACCACGGTTACAGGTATGGATGGTTTCTCCGGTTCCAATGGCAGCCAGATCTCCGTCACCCTGATAGGTGAAAACGAACTTTTCGGGAAGAACCCGTTTGACACCTGTTGCCACTGCAGTCGCCCGTCCGTGTGCTGCTTGTATCACATCGATATTATAAAAATCATACAACAATACCGAGCAGCCTACGGGTGAAATACCGATCGTATCTCCTTGTATGCCCATTTCTTCCACTATCTCCATGATCATCCGGACTACCGTTCCATGCCCACAACCCGGACAAAAATTAAAAGTAGCTCCGGTAAGCAATTCACTGGGCTTGTATACTAAATTTTTTTCGTTGACAATATCTTTAACTTCCATTGGCTTCTTTGTTACTTGTTGTCTTTCAGTTTCTCTAAAGCTTCCAGTATTTCTCCGGGAGCATGTACTACTCCACCATAGCGGCCAAAATGCTGAACGGGGATCCGGCATCCGGTAGCTAGCTTGACGTCTTCAATCATTTGTCCTGCGCTCATTTCAACAGATAGTAATCCTTTTGCATTACGCGCTGCTTCGTTCAGTTCCTTAGACGGAAAAGGAAAAAGTGTGATGGGGCGGAATAAACCCGCTTTAATACCTTTTGCACGGGCCAGTTCAACGGCTTTCCTGCTGATACGGGCACTGGCTCCATAAGCAATGATCAGGTATTCGGCATCTTCACAAAAAGAAGTTTCACACCGGGTGTCTTCTTCTTCCATTTGTTTGTATTTGGCCTGAAGCTTGAAATTATGCTGTTCGTGTTCCAATGCGTCCAGGTTCAGCGAGGTAATAATATTCCGTTCCCTGTCGGGCGTTTTGCCTGTGGTTCCCCAAGGTTCATAATCTGTCTTACGTGGTTGGAATTCCGGTAATTCCACTTTTTCCATCATTTGTCCGATCACTCCATCGGAAAGGATCAGGACAGGATTCCGGTATTTAAAAGCAAGTTCAAATCCGAGCGATACAAAATCGGCCATTTCCTGAACAGAGAATGGTGCCAGCACCAGCATACGGTAGTCACCATGTCCACCTCCCTTGGTACTCTGGAAATAATCGGCCTGCGATGGTTGGATAGTGCCCAGGCCCGGTCCTCCACGTGCCACATTAACGATCAGGCAGGGAAGTTCCGCTCCGGCAAGATAAGAAATACCCTCTGTCATCAGGCTAATGCCGGGACTTGAAGAGGAGGTCATGATACGCTTTCCGGTAGACGCAGCGCCATATACCATATTAATGGCAGCTACCTCACTTTCAGCCTGTAAGATAACCATACCGGTAGTCTCTTCCGGATTTTGTTCGACTAAATATTCTAATATTTCCGATTGCGGAGTGATGGGATAACCGAAATAGGCATCTGCTCCTGCGCGGATAGCTGCTTCAGCTATGGCTTCATTGCCCTTCATCAACCGAAGTTCTTTCATTGGATATCTTTTATGATTTACTGATTAATCGTCTCATTTTGGGAAAGAATAGCTTTAATTGACTATTCTTTTATCCTATATACGGTAATGGCTCCGTCCGGGCATATGATCGCACAATTGGTACACCCTGTACAATCTTCGGGATTTACCATCGCTGCATAATAATAACCTTTGGAGTTGACGTTCTTGCCTAATGTAATTACATGTTGCGGACAATTCACCGTGCATACGCTACAACCTTTACAACGCTCTGCATCAACAACTATTGCCCCTTTTACTTTTGCCATATTTTCTATGTTTGAAAATTAACGGTTGGTACCATTAATGTTAAATCGGCTGCAAAAATACAAAAAATAGTATGAATTTAATCGAGATAAGACAAATAAGTACTTCCTTACCAGAATACATATATCAAATACGACAGGACAATAATTCCGAATCCTGCAAGGTTGACTATGATGATCAGGATAATCGACTGTATCCAGGTCAGGTCTTTTTTTGCAAAAATGATGATCAGTAAAAACTCTATCAGGGCTATGATAAAAAAACGGATAAGATAATTGACCGGGAGAACCCATTCAAAAAAACCACTGAACAGGAATATGCCTGCACTAATCGAGATCAGGCGTTTGGGAAGTTTGGTGAGGAAAATATAAATGCATGCTATCAAAAGCTTTACAATAAAGAATATTAACAGAAAGACAAAATATGACTTTTCATCATCATTTTTTTGCGGATATAGAAAATCTTTCGTCCGGACTTTTATTTTTTCTGCATCAATAAGAACCGAGAAAGTGCTTCTTTGGGGCGAAATTTGAAATGACCTGCTTTCTGCTTCTTTCCCGTCTGAGGTTACAGCGGTTATTTTTATTTCCTGTTTTTGTGAAGCCGTAAAGAATAAACTTGTTTGGAGTTGGCCTTTAAATGCCATTGAATTGAAAATAGTAATCGTGTCACCGGCTTCTTCCATATCCGGTGCGATCACAAAAATGTTTTGATAATGAAGGGAATCTTCATTAAAAGTTACATCCAACTCTATGGTGAACCCGGCAAAAATCTTACAGGATAAAAACAACAACAAGACCATGATGTAGTTACACCTTAATGTTTGTCTGTATTTTAGCTTACCGGAGATCATATTTTTATATCATAAAAGGAATAACAAAAAAAATAAATACAAAAAAACACAATTTCCTTGTGAAATAGAAGCGCTACAGTTACTTTTGTTTGATGCAGATGTTATTTTTCTGATTTTTATCGTTTAATATTGATATGACTTTTCACCTACTTCGTATTCAGGAGTTTCTTAGTAATAAAAATAAGCATATGTTTTTAACTGCAATTTTTCTATTCTGTTTTCTTTGTTATCCAGGGGTGCAAGCTGAAGCTTTTGTGCCACAGGATGATGTTTCCCCGGATAAAACACATATTTATAACCGGGGAACCCTCAATAATTGCCGGATAAAATTTGAAAGAGAAAAGAAAGGTCGTGTTGCATTTATGGGAGGGTCTATCACTGAAATGAAAGGATGGCGTGAAATGATATGTGAAGAATTACAGCGACGGTTTCCTGATACTGAATTCGATTTTATTGCTGCAGGTATCAGTTCTACAGGCACTACCCCCGGAGCTTTTCGTTTTGAAAGGGATGTGTTGAAAAACGGCACTGTTGACCTGTTATTCGAAGAAGCTGCGGTAAATGATGAGACCAATGGGTTTAATGCCATAGAACAGATACGGGGTATGGAAGGGATCATTCGTCAGGCCCGCCTTTCAAATCCTGATATGGATATTATCATGCTTCATTTTATCTGGGATGAAATGCTGGACCCGCTGGCCAGTGGAAAAATTCCTGAAGTCATTCAGAATCACGAAAGGGTGGCAGCATACTATCAGGTTTCTTCCATCGATCTTGCGTCGGAAGTATCTCAACGGATGCAGGATGGGGAGTTTGACTGGAAAATGTTTGGAGGGACACATCCGGCCCCACTTGGACACAAAATATACGCAGCCACTATTAGTCGTTTATTCGATCAGATGTGGCAACAACCTTTACCGGATACAGCAAGGATACATCCTCATCTTCTGCCTCCTGTTCCAATGGATTCATTTAGTTATTACCGGGGAAGGCTGGCGGATATACGTGAAGCAAGACTGAAACACGGTTGGAAATATGAGCCTGAATGGATACCTAAGTTAAAAGCATCAACCCGTAAGGGTTTTGTGAATGTTCCTGCTTTAGAAGCGCTCGATCCGGGTTCAGAACTTTATTTTACCTTTGAAGGGACTGCTATTGGGATCTTTAATGTTGCAGGACCGGATGCCGGTATCATCGAATACAGTGTAGATGGACAACCCTTTCGCCAGAAAGATCTCTATACCAAGTGGAGCCGGAGCCTCTATATTCCCTGGGTTACCATGCTTGAATCCGAATTACCGGATGGCAAACATGAAATAGTGATCAGGACCGGCAAACAAAATCATCCGGAAAGCAAGGGAAATGCCTGCCAAATATTTTATTTTACCATAAATGACCGGAAGCTATGATTGTATACCCCAATGCCAAGATTAATATCGGCCTGATGATTACAGGGAAACGTGTGGACGGATTTCACGACATTGAAACAGCTTTTTACCCGGTTTCATTGTGTGATGTCCTGGAAATAAAATTAGCAAATAGTGAGAAAAAAATATCCCTGGAATGTATGGGAATTGACCTGGGAGATCAGCCGGTGGAAAATAACCTGTGTTACAAAGCATATTGCTTATTGGACACTATTTATGATTTACCGCCGGTGACTATACGTTTGCATAAACGGATACCTATAGGTGCAGGGTTGGGGGGTGGTTCTTCCGATGCGGCATATACCCTGAAAACATTGAACCAGTTATTCCTGTTGGGCATTTCTGATTCCGAATTAGTCGAATATGCCGGCCGGTTAGGAAGTGATTGTTCTTTTTTTATTGGAAACCGTCCTGCCATTGGAAAAGGCAAAGGAGATGTTTTAACACCGGTTCCGCTTTCACTTACCAATTATCATATATTACTGGTAAAACCTCCGGTTTTTGTAAGTACTGCCGAAGCTTATTCGGAGATTACTCCTGCAGAACCTGAAGTATCCCTCTCAGAATTGTTAAAATTACCGCTAGAAAAATGGAAGACTGCCATCAACAATGATTTTGAAAATTCTGTTTTTGGCAGACACCCTGAAATCGGAAAGATCAAAGAGCAACTGTATAATCTGGGGGCTATTTATGCATCTATGTCGGGAAGTGGATCAAGTGTTTATGGTATTTTCAGGGAAATTCCGAAAGATATAAAGGAAATTTTTTCAGGTTGTTTTGTATGGTGCGATTGAAGTAAATAAGTGAATCGAACATCACTGAAAACATATCAGCTCTTTTTTCAATTAAATTACGATATTCAATTGCAGTCATTCTTAACTTCTGAACAGAAGTAATAATATTAAGAAACTTACCCGGGATATATGATTATTAGAAGAAAGATCGGTTATCCGGAAAAGTCAGATTTGGATCGAAACAGATTTTCAAGTATGGGATCATTCTCAAAAGACTTAATCCTACAAACCAATAAATCAGTTTGAATCTCATAAAAAAGAGGTTATCTGGTGGCAATCAGATAACCTCTTTGTGTTTAATTAGTTTTTATTAACAACGAACATTTCAATCGTCTAAACGCAGGAAGTTTCCGTTCATATCAAAATACAATTCGAAATCATTCCTGTCTCTGATTATTTCTACCTTATACGAATTGTTTTCTTTTTCTATTTCCGAAATATATGCATTGGGGTAGTTGGTGTCAATGTAAAGGGAAATACCAGCCGGCAATGTCTGGATGAATGATTCTGGAAGTTCTCTGTCATTCCCGTCTATACTTAACCAGGCCCCATCCTGATTAAAATCGATTTCTACACCATTGACTAATTCCACTTCGTACATTTTTCCATTAGAATCATGCCTGGCTTTTTTTTCTATTTCCCTTATTAGTATATTAGGATAATAAGTAGCGAGAAAATCTTTAATTGATGCCGGTAAACTATTGATGTCAACATTTTGATCGTTATCATCACTTCCGAGAAATTCTCCGTTTGTGTTAAAAAGTAGATCAACATCGTTTGCCAGCTCAATTTTATAACCGGAAATCTTTTTCTTTACTTCGACTACGTATGTTGATGGGTAATTACTTTTGATATACCCGGAGATATTTCCGGGTAACAACTGCATCACCGATTCCGGTACCGGCAAATTAAAGTCATCATCACCTTCTACTTCAATCCAATTTTCCTCGTGATCAAATACGATTTTATAACTTTTAGTATAACCGTTTTTCAGGTAAACTTTTTTATATTCCTGACCATTCTCATTCTTGATGTAAGCTATGGTGTAATCAGGAAAATGAGTATTAATAAATTCTTCAATGGACTTACTTACACTTCCATTGCCTGTTTCAGAGCCCTGTCCGGATTGGGTGTCACTGAGGATGTCTCCGTTTTTATCAAATAGCAATTCCTTGTCATTGATCAATTCTACTTTATATCCGTAAGCTTTTTTCTCTATCTCTTCAATACCTATGCCAGCATAGTTCGTATTGACATATTGCACAATGGCTATCGGAAGCAACTCAAGGACATCTGCCGGAAAAGGAGTGCCATCAACAAGGCTTTCGATATCCCTCCAGTCTCCATTCTTATCGAATTCAATTTCTACACTGGATGTGACAGATCCGGATTTTGTTCCGCTCTTATATAATTTACTTTCATAAATAGCCCCTCTTTCGTTTTCTGTTTTATTTACTTTTACCTCGCTAACAACATACTGGTTGAAATATGTTGAAATAAACTCTTGTGCAGCTACAGGCAATTTGTCTGTTCCCGGGTCATTGTTGTCATCATCATTACAACCTAAAAGTGGCATCATAAAAATAGCCATTAATAAAAATAATGTTTTGTGTTTCATTTTCATTTGTGTTATTTATTAATATTTATGTTACAAAAATGATAACCAATACTGAAAAGAATTTGAAATAATGAAAAAAAGTATGGCAGAATATCAAAATCGTGGAATTCACCATTGAAATTGTAATTACAATGATATCGATTCTGCTGGAGTAGAGAATATTGCTATTTTTATTAGTGGTATGATCCCATAGATTTTAGGGAATATCCCATGTTCTGGATTTTAATGATTCTTTTCCATATTGATAAGCGGAAACCTTTGAATAAGCATTTTGTTTGGCCATGGAAAATATTTACTTTTGTATTGAAATATTTCAATCTGCATGGAACACGACGAACAAGATATATTTGATGAGCATCACAAGGATCATGATAGCGCTTTAACAGTTAATCCGGGTGTGGAGCAACCTCCGGTAGTTAATGCAACTTCCCTGGAACGTTTCCTGAGCCGTTCCCGTAAAATATTAAGCCTTGACGAATATGTCGAAGGGATACTGAATGGTAACCGGACCATATTGAGTAAAGCCATCACCCTGATAGAAAGTTCACTTCCCGAGCATGAAAAAATGGCTCAGGATATTATTGAACGTTGTTTGCCTTATTCCGGAAAATCGGTACGGATCGGTATTACCGGAGTTCCGGGGGCGGGGAAAAGTACTTTTATTGAAGCTATGGGAGGATATCTTACATCCAACGGCAAAAAGCTGGCAGTATTGGCTATTGATCCATCGAGTGAACGGTCGAAGGGAAGTATTTTAGGTGACAAAACAAGGATGGAACAGCTGTCATCCGATCCGAATGCATTTATCCGTCCTTCTCCTTCGTCCGGCTCCTTAGGAGGGGTTGCCCGAAAAACACGGGAAACGGTTTTTCTCTGCGAAGCCGCTGGTTTTGACACTATATTTATTGAAACTGTGGGAGTGGGACAATCGGAAACAGCCGTACATTCTATGACCGATTTTTTCCTGTTGATACAGATTGCCGGTGCTGGTGACGAATTACAAGGTATCAAAAGAGGGATCATGGAAATGGCTGACCTGATAGCCGTCAATAAGGCAGATGGTAATAATATGGAAAAGGCGCAACTGGCGAAGGCACAATATCAAAGTGCCCTTCGGTTATTCCCAAAACCGGTGTCGGGATGGGAACCTAAAGCTACGATCTGTTCATCCATCACCAAATTAGGTATTGATGAAATCTGGGAAATTATTCTTCAATATGAACAATTGACCCGGGATAACGGTTATTTTGAAGATAGACGGCACAATCAGGCCAGGTATTGGATGAATGAAACCATCCGTAACAGCCTGATCAGTCATTTTTATACACATCCTGCTATAGAACAGTTGCTTCCGGAATACGAAAAGAAGGTATTGGAAGATAAGATCAGTTCTTTTGCTGCCGCCAGGATGTTGTTGAATGAATATTATTTAAAATCGAAATAAAATATGTATTTATCATCCATTCTTTGGTTGCTTGTTTGGCCCGCATTGATCATTGTATCCTATTTTGCAGTGAAATTTTTCCTGAAAAAGGCTAATCTGTTGTAACCTCCGTTAATTATATGGTTGGCTTTTGAGTATGAGACAGCGGATTCTGTTTTTTATATATTATTTCCTTTATTGGATCGCCTTCTTTGTCGTTGCGCGCCTGGTTTTCATGTTATATAACCATGATCTGTCATTTTTGATGGATTTTGGTGAGTGGTGTGCTACTTTTGGGCATGGATTACGGATGGATATCTCTATGAGCGGATATATTTCTGCAATTGCTGCTTTGATATTGACATTTACCTCTTTTTCAAAAGGTGTTGTTGTATCCAAAGCATTGTCTGTATATACATTTTTGGCCCTGCTTATTTCCGGTTTTCTGATTATCTCTGATATGGAGTTATACCGGCATTGGGGATTCAGGCTGGACGATACGCCACTGACTTACCTGAAAACACCGAAAGAAGCTTTTGCTTCCGTCAATGTATGGATACTATTGCTTCAACTGGCCATTCTGGCAGTGTTATTATGGATTTCATGGAAAGTATACAGAAAAATAAATGCAGGGCTAAAAAAATCAAGGATATTAGGAATAACAGGCGTTCCGGTATTTCTTTTTGCCTGCGCGCTGATGATCCTACCCATACGCGGAAGCCTGGGTGTTGCTCCGATGAATGTGGGTTTTGTATACCATCACCCAAACAATATTTTTGCCAATCACGCTGCGATTAATGTGGTGTGGAATGCTGCAAAGTCATTGATGGAATCGGATAAGGTATCGGAATATCATTTTATGGATGGGCAAAAGGCCGGGGATCTATTTTCAGATTGCTATCCTCCTGCCGGATATACCCATATACTGTTAAAAGAGGAACAGCCCAATATCCTTGTTATCATACTTGAAAGTTTTTCTAACCGGATGATAGAGTCATTGGGAGGTACTCCAGGCGTTACTCCCAATCTGAACCGTTTATGCAATGAAGGGATTGTCTTTTCAAATATTTATTCTGCCAGTGACCGTACTGATAAGGGACTGCTGGCAGTATTGAGCGGGTATCCTTCCCACCCGGTGGCAAAGGTGATCAATTTTCCTGAAAAGACCCGCCATTTACCATTTCTGAACAAGGATCTTAAAAATGCAGGATATCATACCGAACATGTTTCCGGATTTGATAATAAGTTCTCTAACATTATGTCTTACCTGGGCAATGCAGGATATGATATTATTACCGACCGGGATGCTTTTCCTCCGGAAACCTATCGTGGAACGAAATGGGGGGTGCCGGATCATTGGGTTTTTGAAAAATTGCTGGAACGTTGTAATGATTCCGGATATCCGTTTTTTAAATCAATGATCACACTGAGCAGTCATGAACCTTTTGATGTTCCTATGGAAACAGCTATTAAAGGCGACGATGAGGAAAGCCAGTTTCTCAACTCGGCATTTTATACGGACAAGTCTTTAGGTGCTTTTATCGATGCTGCGAAACAAACCGATTGGTGGGAAAAAACCTTGATTGTGATTACTGCAGACCATGGTTCCCGTTTTCCTGGAAATATTCCATCCTACCAACCTGAAAAATTCCACATTCCGATGATCTGGACAGGTGGTGCCGTGATAAAAGGGGATACCGTCATTACTACTATTGCAGGTCAAACGGATATCGCATATACCGTTCTCCGGCAATTGGGTATTGATAATCACAAGTATAGGTTCAGCAAAGACATTCTGGGAATACCTGTTCGTTCTTTTGCTTTCTACGATTTTAACGATGGCTTCGGATTTGTTACGGATAGCGCCCAGATAGCATACGACAATGTGAGTAATATGCTGATTTTCCAGAAAGGGATAGAGACAGATGGAATAGTTGAAACAGGGAAAGCTTATATGCAGACCTTTTCAGATGACTTCAAAACAAAAAATGAAAAATAGCCGGACCATTTACGGACGGTCTGTTTCATAATTTTTTACGGCAGAGTGTATCTTATTCCATTGATGCGTATCGAAACAGACAGATACGATCCCCGATGTAGGTAACGATTCAATAACCGGTCGGGTAAACATAGAGGCGAGATATGACATATCCGGATTGTGGGCAACCAACATAACATCTTTGATATCATCCGGTAATTCATATAGAATATCCAGTGCCGCATCTTCTCCCTGCATGTACAGGGAATCATTGATTTTAACCCTTTCGGAAGGATATTTCAGGATGCGGGCGAATATGAGAGCCGTGTGAAGTGCCCGTGCAGCGGGACTCGAAATAATTAAGTCCGGGATGCTACATCTGTTTTTTAATCGTTTGGCTACTATTAGGTTATTGAGTATCCCTTTTTCTACCAGTGGGCGGTCTATGTCGGATATCTCCCGATAGTCCTGTAAAGCTTTACCATGCCTGACAATGTGTAATATCTTACCTTCCATCAGATGATGTTAATCTTTTTTAATTCTTCCTACTCCATCTGAGTTGATGGACTTTATATTTGCATCCCCGGAGTAACTGATAGAGCCAACTCCCGAGTTCTTTAATTTTAATTCTTCATTTGCATAAACACTTGCACTGCCCACACCCGAGTTATGGATGTCGACAAATTCAGCAATCAGTCCTTTGGCATTCAGGCTTCCCACACCATCCTTCTTAACATAAAAATGATCGGTTTTTCCACGAAGATTAATGTTTCCTACTCCATCAAAATCAGCATCCAAAGTATTACAATTCAATTCCAGATCCACATTTCCCACGCCGGTTACATTTAATTTGAAATGTTCACTGTTCAATATGTTTTGTGTTTTTACGTTTCCTACTCCATTAGCAGCCAGTTGATTCATTTCTTTGTACGAGATGTAAATATTGTTTTTGGTAGTCTTTTCAAGGTGGACATCTGCAAATTTAATAACCAGTGTATGGCCGTTATTGTATACATGAATGTGTTTCTGTAGGTTATCATCAATTTCCACTTCTACTTTTTCTATGTCAGACTGTAACAGGAAAATGTTGGAAACGCCGTCAAAATCGATTTTGTCAAATGACGATATGCTGCGTTGTTCAATTGTTACCGATCCGTTTCCCTTCTCTCCGGGTTTGGAATTTATAGAAATACTGATGCAGCCGGTTCCAAAAAATAAGATAAAGACAACTGAAATAGATAGATTTTTCATACTTGTTCAAATTAAGTGATACTAATAAAATAATGACATATTTTATAACCGTAATCAATTTGATCAATGCGATTTAAGAAAACAATAAATAGCACTGGGTGCTTATTTCCTTTTTTGTTTAAAAAAAACAGTCAACATCTCGGAGCATTCCTTCTCCAGTATGCCGGGTGTCACAGAAGTGGATGGATGCAACAATGTTTGCGGATAAAAGGAAAATCCCCGTTTCGGATCAGGAGCGCCATACACTATCCGTGAGATTTGCGACCAATAAAGAGCTCCGGCACACATGATACACGGTTCGAGTGTAACATAAAGCGTACAATCTTTAAGGTATTTTCCACCCAGATAAGATGATGATGCAGTTATGGCCTGCATTTCAGCATGGGCAGTAACATCATTTAAGGTCTCGGTCAGGTTATGTGCACGTGCAATAACCCTGTTCCCGGATACAACTACAGCACCTACCGGTACTTCATCTTTTTCCCGTGCTTTTAGCGCTTCTTTTAGCGCTTCCTTCATCCAAAGCTCGTCTGTAAACAAAATTTCAAGTATTAAAATTTATATACTATAAATTAAAGATACGGATAATTATTCATCTATCCAAATAATCGACATAAATTCATCAATAATTTATTGAGCGGAAAAGATAAAAATAAGTGGCTGGTCTGTCCGATTCAAATCATTTTTCTGGTGTTTGGTACATTGTTTGTTGCAGAGTTGTGCATAATTATCTTTTATTATGTCATTGTTCCGCTTTTTGTTCATAGTGATTTGCCTATCAATCGGGGGCTTATCATGCAACGGGAAAAAACAACGAATCGATTCAGGATCGGGAAATAATATGGTTGATTCGGCACTGGTTCAATATGCTCATGGATTTACCATAAAAAAGGATGGAAACGTCACCCTATTGATGGTCTCAAACCCATGGCAGGGAGCACAGGGTGTCAAATATCATTATGTTCTTTGTCCTAAAGGTGAAAGAATTCCTGAAAAGTATGCTCATTATCCTGTTATATATACTCCGGTAGAGCGTGTAATTTGTTTAGCGACTACACATATTGCCATGTTGTCGGCACTTGGAAAAACATCCAGCATCAAAGCATTATCCGGACCGGCATTTGTATCAGACAGTGCTGTCGTCCGGGCCATTTCCGATGGCCGGATCATCGATATCGGCTATGATCAGGCGTTGAATTTTGAAAGAATTATTGCACTCAAACCCGATGTTATCTTTGCTTATGGTGTAGGTCATGAGATATTAGGCTCATTGACCCGTCTTACCGATCTGGGATTGAATGTGGTGCTCAATGCAGAATACTTGGAACGAACAGCACTGGGTAAGGCTGAATGGCTTAAATTTATGGCCGGATTTTATAATTGTGGAGCATTGGCCGATTCTTTGTTTGATTCGATACAAGAAGAATACAATCGTTTACGTGAATTGGCCGGGAGTGTTCAACAAAAACCGACGGTGATGTGCGGATTACCGTGGCAGGGATCCTGGTATATTCCCGGTGGAAGAACAACAACTGCAAATATGATTGCTGATGCTGGAGGGAATTATTTATGGAAACACAATGATTCTCATGAAAGTTATCCGATTAATATCGAGGCTATTATTGAAAAAGGCAGTGTCGCCGACTTGTGGATAGATACTGGCTCGGCGAAGAGCCTGAATGAAATAAAATCGGTTGATGAACGATTGGTGTATACTCAACCATGGAAGACCGGAAAAGTTTATAATAATTATGCCCGTATGAGTGCAGGAGGTGGAAATGATTTTTTTGAATCAGGTGTTGTACAGCCACACTTGATATTAAAAGACCTGATCAAAATTTTCCATCCGGATCTTTTGCCCGGGCATCAACTATATTACTATATCAAATTAAATTGATCATATCGATTTCATGATACGTTGATGATTTGATGCAGATCATCAAAAAAATCAGGAATAGTCATTATTTTTCAAAATAAAATATTAGGTTTGTTTGTTTTTAATAAATGTCTTACCAATGAATAAAATAGAATCACTCATTGCTCCCCAGACGAAAGAGTTTATAAAAACCTGTCGTAAATATTTCGAATATCTGGAAACTTTACCGGATAAAAAAATTACTGATTTTTGGGGAGTACAATTAAACATGCTTTCTGAAATTTACAATGGAGTATTCTCTCTTCCTGAAATTGAGGCTCGATATTCATCGGATGTGGATAAGTTTGTCAATGAAAAAAGTTATAATAAGATATTTACCAGTCTCCTGGCTTATATCGGGGCTTTGGACTCATTTCCGGACTTTTCGGATTTAAGCCATCCGGGAGCACTGAAAGTAATGGATGTCAGCCTGTCTGAAATTTTGACTGATGTCTATCAGGAAATAAAAGATTTTGTATTGCTGTATGAAACAGGAACACTGGAAAATATGAATGATGCTATTGCCGAATGTGCCGAAACTTTTGGGCAATATTGGGGTGTGAAGCTATTAAGTGCACTACGCATTATGCATGTTAACCTTTATCAACATCGATATGCCGAAACAAAAAAGACCCAGCAACTGGAAATTGACATAGATGAGGTGATAGGGGATTATGATGGTGAAGAAGAATAGGTTTGTTTCTCTTCAAAATATTGATGTAAAATGTTTGTTTCCGAGATATCTAAAGAAGACCTTCAAACTTTACCCCTGGTCCGGTTTTCAGGAGCCATTCATGTGGTTGAGAATGAGAAACACGCCGATATCTCAGTCAGGCAATTAGAAAAATTCTCTGTGTTGGGTTTTGATACGGAAACCCGGCCTTCGTTCACCAAAGGAAAAATAAATAAAGTGGCATTGTTGCAATTGGCTACGGAAACGGATGCATACCTGTTTCGATTGTGTAAAATGGGCATGTCACCGAAGTTGATGTCTTTATTATCCAATCCCAATATTTTGAAAGTCGGTGCAGCTATAAAAAATGACATTGACGTATTGCATCGTATCGCAAAAATACGACCATCCGGTTTTGTTGACCTGCAAAATATGGTTAAGGATTTTGGAATTAAAAATACAGGACTGGCAAAAATGGCAGGTATTATTTTAAATGTTCGTATCTCTAAGTCTCAACAACTTTCAAACTGGGAAAATAGCATATTGACCGATGCACAGGAAAAATATGCAGCTACTGATGCATGGATGTGTTATGTGATATACCAAAAACTGAATGAACAAAAATAATGACCCGTCAAGAACTCTATCAACATGTGACTACATGGTTTCAGGAGAATATGCCTGAGCCGGAAACGGAATTGCATTACCGTACTCCTTATGAGTTATTGGTGGCAGTGATACTTTCCGCCCAGTGTACGGATAAAAGGGTCAATATGATTACTCCTGCTTTTTATGAGCGGTACCCGGTTCCGGAGTTGTTGGCCCGGGCTACTCAGGAAGAGGTATTCGAATTAATCAGAAGTTGCTCCTATCCGAACAACAAATCAAAGCATTTAATAGGGATGGCACGTATATTAGTCGAAAAATACGATGGTAAAGTCCCGGAAAACTATGATGACCTGATTGCGCTGCCTGGTGTAGGTAGAAAAACAGCTAATGTCGTTGCTTCTGTTGTTTTTCAGAAACCGGCGCTAGCGGTTGATACCCATGTGTTTCGTGTATCAAACCGGATTGGGCTAACTATGCATGCGAAAACACCATTAGAGTCTGAAAAACAGTTGACTAAATATTTTCCTGAGAATTTGTGGGGAATAGCGCATCACTGGCTGATTCTTCATGGTCGTTATACCTGTACGGCCAGGGCGCCAAAATGCAAACAATGTGGCTTAAGTCAGTGGTGTAAGGACTATAAGAGAACTTATCTGACTAAATAGCAGTCTTTAAAAGAAATAAAAAACAGAATTCCCTTTGAATTCACAAAAAAAATCGTCTATTTTGCAATGTTTTTAAGTTGTAACAAGTGGATTTTATATACCAATTAGATTATTTTTACCGGATTATACTTGTTGTTTTTCTTTTTGCCGTAATCGTTCAACTGGCATATTATCTTTTTATATATATTCGTCCGTTGCTTAGAAAAGAAAAGAAATCAAAAGCAACCATTGAAATACCTCCGGTATCTGTTATTATATGTGCACGTAACGAACAGGAAAACCTTTCACAGAATTTAGTGTCGATCCTGACGCAGGATTACCCGTCATATGAAGTGATTGTAGTGAATGATTGTTCAGAAGATGATACGGAAGAGTTATTGGCCCGGCTTAAAGGAGAATATCCGCGATTACGCAGTACTATTATTAAAAAAGATGCTTCATTCGTCAACGGTAAAAAATTTGCTGCAACATTAGGGGTAAAAGCAGCTAAATACGAATGGTTGTTATTTACCGATGCGGATTGTAAACCGGCAGGTCCCCAATGGATAAGTTCCATGAGCAAATATTTTGTTGATAAGAAAAGTATTGTTTTAGGATATGGCGGATACATCAATGAAAAAGGTTTTCTAAATAGATGGATTAAATATGACACCTGTTTCATTGCACTTCAATATTTTGGATTTGCTATGTCAGGAATGCCGTATATGGGTGTGGGCCGTAATATGGCTTATCGGAAATCTTTATTTTATGAACACAATGGTTTTGCCGCACATGCACATATTTTATCAGGTGATGACGATCTTTTTGTTAATCAGGCAGCAACAAAGAAAAATGTAGCTGTTAATCTTTCACCGGATTCATATACTTATTCTGTCCCTAAAAAGACTTTCCGCGAATGGGTCTGGCAGAAAAGCAGGCATATCAGCACCAGTAAATATTATAAGCCAAAACATTCTTTTTTTCTGGGACTTGAACCAATTTCAAGGGTACTGTTTTGGGGTGTTTTTGCCATATTGATGTTTCAACCATTACTTTGGCAATATGTTCTGGCAATATTTTTATTGCGGGTAATTATTTTTTTGATTATCTTTGGCATAGCAACCAGAAAATTTAACGTAAAAGGCATCATGCCTTTCGTCGTGTTTTTTGATTTAGCCATGCCCTTTGTATATGTTTACGTATTTCTATTGAATCGTATATCTTCAAAGCAAAACAAATGGAAATAAACCCGGATGCTTTATCCAGTAAGGCAAAATTAGATGCTGAATTGGTACAACAGGCTATTGATGGAGATCAAAAAGCTTATGCGGAATTAATGGAACGTTACCGTGATGCCATCTATTTTATGCTGCTCAAGATGGTCAATAATACTGCCGATGCGGAAGATCTGACAATTGAGGCGTTTGGAAAGGCATTCAAAAGCATTATTCAATATACTCCTAATTTTGCTTTCAGTACATGGTTGTTTAAAATTGCGTCTAACAATGCAATTGATTTTATGAGGAAAAAGAAACTGAACAATGTATCTATCGATGAAACATTACGTGAAACGGATGTAGCACCTATTAGCATACGTTCTGAACAACCGACGCCTGAGGAAAGTATGATCACCGAACAAAAGATTCTCTTACTTCGTTCTGTTGTCTCCAAGCTTAAACCTCGTTACCGGAAATTGGTGGAATTGCGGTACTTTTATGAATATTCATATGAAGAGATCAGCGAAGAAATGGGACTACCTATCGGGACGGTGAAAGCACAATTATTCCGCGCCCGGGAATTGTTGCAGAATATACTGAAAAACAATCAGGTACGGCCATAAATTTTATTGCGGTTTTATGGGTTTGATTAACAGATATTAAATACATGTTACAGGCAGACCTTATCTTACAATATTTTCCACATCTTTCATCGCGGCAAATTGAACAGTTCTCCATGCTCGATCCTTTGTATCGGGAATGGAACCAACGTATCAATGTTATTTCGCGTAAAGATATAGACGCAATATTTGAGCATCATATTCTCCATTCTCTGGCAATAGCCAAAGTGATCGATTTTGCACCATCGGCGAAAATCCTTGACATAGGTACCGGAGGAGGCTTTCCCGGAATTCCAATGGCTATTTTTTTCCCGGAAACAAAATTTCACCTGATTGATTCTATTGCAAAGAAACTTAAAGTGGTGGATGCTATTGTCGAAAGTTTACAACTGGAAAATGTGACATCGCAGCATATACGTGCAGAACAGCTACATGCGCAGTATGATTTTATCGTAAGTCGGGCTGTAACCAACTTCCATTCCTTTTTACCATGGATTCAGGGGAAAATGCTCAATCGTCGTTTGCATAAAACTCCCAATGGCGCTTTTTTCCTTAAAGGGGGTGATGTAGATGATGAATTAGGGATGTATGCGAAAAAAGCAACTATATTTCCTATCAGTGATTTTTTCCCTGATCCGTTTTATGAAGGGAAAAAAGTTATTTATCTGCCGGCATCGTAAACCTACGCATTATCCATCCAATTCTTTTGTGTCCATATTATTGCCAATGTTTTCAAAAGTATTATTTTTTCTTTTGATTTGTTCGGTCCACGTGATGAGTTTTCGATGATTTTTTGTAATATTGCCATTCGATTTTCCGAGAAACTTAATTGAAGCAAAATATTTCTTTATCATCAACTGAAAAAGCATGAAATTTGTCGTATCAAGCACTGAATTATTGAGTCATTTACAGGCGATTAGTAAAGTGATCAACAGTAAAAACACTCTTCCTATTTTGGATAATTTCCTGTTCAAATTGGATGGAAACACGTTGGAGATCACAGCATCAGATCTGGAAACGACCCTAATCACCAGGATGACTTTAACCAACGCATCTGATCCGGGAGCTATTGCTGTTCCTGCGAAATTTCTTACCGAATATTTGGGTAAGTTTTCTGAACAGCCGTTGACTTTTAACATCAATACCGAAACTTATTCTATCCATATCAATTCCGAAACGGGAGAATCAAACATCATGGGGTATGATGCGGAAGATTTTCCACAGCTTCCGGAGCTGAAAAAAGATATGGTTTCACCATTGAGTATGCCTGCTGATGTCGTATTGCAAGGTGTTAGTAAAACCATCTTTGCTACTGGTGATGATGAATTACGTCCTGTAATGAATGGTATATTTGTGGAAATGACTACCGACAATATCACTTTTGTGGCTTCTGATTCACATATGTTGGTACGTTACCGTCGTGACGATGTGAAAGCGGAAAAGAACGGTTCATTTATCCTTCCCAAAAAACCGGCCTCTCTTTTAAGGACAGTGCTGGCAAAAGAACAGGAAAATGTTGAAATCTCATTCGATGATAAAAATGCTTTATTCAAACTTTCGGATTATACGATGGTATGTCGTTTGGTAGAAGGAATGTACCCAGCTTATAATTCTGTAATTCCTACAGACAACCCGAATAAAATGGTCATCGACAGGGTGGAATTCCTTAGTTCATTACGTCGGGTACAAATGTTCGCAAATCAAGCAACAAATCTGGTGAAGATGGAGTTGAAAGGTAATCAGGTAACTATCTTTGCCCAGGATATCGATTTCTCTATTGCTTCCCATGATACCTTGAAATGTCAATACGACGGTGATAATATGAATATCGGATTCAAGGCAAATTTCCTGTCGGAATTAGTTGCCAACCTATCCTCTACAGATATCAGTATGGAAATGTCCGATCCGTCAAGAGCCATCCTTGTTCTTCCTGTCCAGGTGGAAATTGAAGGCGAAGATATATTGATGCTCATCATGCCGATGACCATCGCTGAATAATCATGAAAAATCTCATTTACGGATATGGCACATCTTTGAAACGAGTGTTCCATATCCGTTTCATTTAATTACATATTATCATACGCTGAATTATGAAGCTTAATCTTAAAAATCCGTTGGTATTTTTCGATTTGGAAACAACAGGAATGAATATCGCTTCCGACCGTATTGTTGAGATATCCTACCTGAAGGTATATCCAGATCAGCGTGAAGAAATTAAGACATACCGCGTAAATCCTACTATTCCGATACCAAAGGAAACGACAGCCATTCATGGAATCTGCGATGATGATGTAAAAGAAGCACCTACTTTCAATGAAATTGCCAAGACTTTAGTGAATTGCTTTGAAGGTTGTGATTTTGCCGGTTATAATTCCAATAAATTCGATCTGCCGTTGCTGGCAGAAGAATTTTTACGGGCCAATCTGGATTTTGACCTGAAAAAACGGAAATTTATTGATGTCCAGGTTATTTTTTATAAAAAAGAGCAACGCACATTAAGCGCAGCTTATCAGTTTTATTGCAATAAAGATCTTACCAATGCCCACAGTGCCGAAGCAGATACCCGTGCAACTTATGAAGTATTGCAATCGCAGCTCGACATGTATCAGGACCTGGCCAATGATGTGGACTTACTGTCTGAATTTTCCGCTCATACAAAAACAGCGGATTTCGTCGGGCGTATCATCTACAATGAAAATAAGGAAGAAGTATTTAATTTCGGGAAATATAAGGGTCAGACCGTAACATCGGTCTTGGCAAAAGATCCTGCATATTATGGGTGGATGATGAACGGGGATTTTCCCCAATACACCAAAAATGTCCTTACAGCTATTAAGTTACGGGGATTTAACAGTAAATAATACTGTGCTTGTCCTTTACAGGATACGCAGTTTCTTATAAATTTATTCACTATTTATATACTGAAGTCAGTATGCAAAAAATAATTATTTCCACAGGAAACGCTCCCAAGGCAATTGGGCCATACAGCCAAGCTATTGAAAGTAATGGTATGTTGTTCATATCGGGACAAATACCTATTGATCCCAAAACAGGTAAAATCGTTGAAGGAGGAATTGTAGAACAGACAGAACAGGTATTAAAAAATATTGGTGCAATATTATATGCTGCCGGATGTTCGTATAAAAATGTTGTCAAGTCAACCTGCCTGTTAGCAGAAATGGCTTTTTTTAAAGACATGAATGAAGTATATGCACGTTATTTCCCTGTAGATCCTCCGGCACGTGCTGCTTTTGCCGTGAAAGAATTACCCATGCAGGTATTGGTGGAAATTGAAGTGATTGCTGTTAAATAACATTATCTTTATAAAAATACATGCCATATCGCAAGTTAACCATTCAGGAAGTAGAGGTATTGGAAAATCAGGCTTGCCGTTGTGAAAACTGGGAAAGCCTTGAAGTAGCAGATCAATTTGATCCCAGTTACGTCCGTAATAGTAATTTTTCAGGAAATGTCCGTATCGGCAAATTTGAAGATGAAGTTACTTTTTTTGGAGGGGTAAAAAAACATACCGGGATTTTCAATGCTACCATACATAACTGCCGGATCGGTGATAACGTGTATATCGGTCAAATCCGTAATTATATCGCTAATTACGAAATCAAAGATCATGTGGTCATTGAAAATGTAGACCTATTGGCGGTTGATGGAACCAGCAATTTTGGTAATGGAACATTGGTAAGTGTGCTGAATGAGACCGGTGGAAGAGAAGTCCCCATTTATGATCATCTTTCGGCTCATCTCGCCTATATCCTTGCTTTATACCGACATCGGCCATTAGTGATTGAGAAGGTGAGTGGTATGATCGACCGTTATGCTGATGCTGTTTCTTCTGATATGGGAACCATCGAGAAGCATGCACGTATTACCAATTGCCGGACATTACGGAATCTGCGTATCGGGGCATATAGTATCCTGGACGGGACTTATCGTATTTCCAATGGTACAATCAATAGTAATGTTGATGCTCCTACTCTTTTCGGCCCGGGAGTAATTGCTGAAAATTTTATTGCTAGTACGGGTTCTATCGTTACCGAAGGTACGGTTGTGTTTAATTCGTTCATAGGGCAGGGATGCTTGTTAGGGAAGCAGTATTCGGCCGAAAATTCGTTGTTCTTTGCTAATTGTCAGGGATTACACGGTGAAGCCTGTGCAGTTTTTGCCGGTCCTTACACGGTAACCCATCATAAATCCACTTTACTGATAGCCGGATATTTTTCCTTTTTGAATGCAGGTAGTGGTTCTAACCAGAGTAACCATATGTACAAACTCGGTCCCATACATCAGGGTGTTGTGGAAAGAGGATCAAAAACAACCAGTGACTCTTATATCCTTTGGCCGGCAAAGATAGGTCCGTTTACATTGGTTATGGGGCGACATTATAAACATCCTGATACTTCGGATCTTCCCTATTCATACCTGATCGAAAGTGGCGATGACAGCGTATTGATCCCTGGAGCTAACCTGCGAAGTGTAGGAACCATAAGGGATGCGCAGAAGTGGCCTAAGCGTGATAAAAGAACCGATCCGAACAAACTGGATTGTATCAATTTCAACTTATTAAGTCCGTTTTCTATTCGCCGTATGATGAAGGCGTTAGATATTCTGGAAATGTTGAAGAAAATTTCCGGAGAAACTTCAGATTTTTATTCATACCAAAGTGCCAAAATCAAACCCAGTTCCCTGAAAAAAGGGCTAAAGCTTTATCACATGGGGATTCACAAATTCCTGGGAAATTCATTGATTAAAAGATTAGAGGGGACCGATTTCAAAAATAATGAAGCTATTCGGGAACGCTTATATCCGGACACACCTGTAGGTACAGGTGAATGGCTGGATCTGGCGGGATTGATTGTGCCTAAAAGCGAAATAGAACGGCTTATGACAGAAATTGAAACCGGTAAAGTCACCTCCCTTGAGCAGATATCAAAAGCGTTTACAGGGATGCACTCGAATTACTATACTTATGAATGGACATGGGCTATAGATAAAATACAGGAATACTATGGAAAATCCATCGAGGAATTTACTGCATCTGATGTGGTTGATATCGTTGAAACATGGAGAGAATGTGTGGTTGAGTTGGATCATATGCTATACAACGATGCAAAAAAAGAATTTACCTTAACCTCAAAAACCGGATTTGGCGTTGATGGAGAAGAACAAGATAAACATCTGGACTTTGATCAGGTCCGCGGTGAATTTGAAAAAAATGCATTTGTGAAAGAAGTACTGGACCATATCAGAAGGAAAACCGAGTTGGGAGAAGAACTCATCAATCGGATGAAAAAAGTTCCTTGAGAAACCCGGAAAATGTGAGAAAAAGAGCTATCTGGTAATCATTCTTTATTTATTGCCCTATAAATTTATTTGAATCGGATATACTGGTTTATTAACCAATTTTTCTATATTTGCTTTATCAATATAGAAAAACTGATATGAAAGACATCATAGCACCTGTTGATAAGAGGTCAATATTAAGGGAATTAACCCCGGATAAGTTTTTGAGAAGAACCAATCGGTTAAATAATCATTTATATGTAGTTACAGCCCTTGATTCTCCTAATATCATGCGTGAAATAGGACGGTTAAGGGAATTGTCCTTTCGTTATGCCGGCGGAGGAACAGGAGAAGAAGTGGATATCGATCATTATGATACCGCTGAAAATCCATACAAACAATTGATCGTATGGGATACTGAACATGAAGAGATACTTGGGGGATACAGGTACCATATTTGTGATAAGTCGTACGTGGATAAAGAGAGGAATATCAATCTGGCAACTGCCGAATTATTTACTTTTTCCGATAAATTTATTAAAGAATATTTACCATACACAATTGAATTGGGGCGGTCTTTTGTCCAACCAGCTTTCCAGTCGACTAATCGTTTTGGAAGAGGCATCTATTCATTAGATAACTTATGGGATGGTTTGGGAGCATTAGTCGTGAAAAATCCGGATAAGAAATATTTTTTAGGAAAGGTAACTATGTATACCTCATATAATATTGAGGCGCGTAATATGATCCTTTATTTTCTGGATAAACATTTTGGAGACAAGGAAAAACTGATATATCCCCGTGAAAACTTGGCCTTGAATCCTGTAATTGATCCCAATGAGATGGCTCGGATTTTCGTAGGGAAATCATATGAAGATGATTATAAGACGTTATTCCAAAAAGTTCGTTGTTATGGGGAGAATATACCTCCTTTGATCAACTCATATATGAATCTGTCCCCGTCTATGCGTACTTTTGGCACTGCTATTAATCCTTATTTTGGAGATGTGGAAGAAACCGGACTGATGATCACTATCAGCGATCTTTACGGCGATAAGGTAAAAAGATATGTAACTTCTTTTGAGTCGCAGGAGGAATAAAAAATTAAAAATTATGTTAAAAAAACAAAAAAAGTATTTTACATTTGTAAATATAAAGTATCAATCATTAAAATGAAAAAGGCGGGGAATTTTCTTTCACTAAGTAGGATTTTAAGTTATGCTAGTATTGTCGTATTATTGGTTGTTATGGGGTTAAGTTATGCCTGTTCCGACGATAAAGATGACACATGTAAAACTTGCACCAACGAGAAGGGGGAAAAAGAAGAGTTTTGTGGAAGTGAGTTAGAAGATATTGAAAAACTTCCGGGGAGTAATTGCAAATAATTGACTGAAAGTAAATAACTAAGATTTTAGTAACATGAGGCAAAAATTGGTTTTGTGTTTATTTTTTGCCTTATTATATAATAATGTTGGTTTATTTTCACAAACACTTGTAAGTAATAAAGAGCGGGCAGGGTATATCTATGAGTTTATCAGACAAATTAATTGGCCTAATGAGTCCTCGTTAGGATCAATAAAGATGGGGGTTTTAGATAATTCCGGAAATCTGACACAAGAGATCCGGGATAAAGTAGCTGAAGCCGGAAAGATCCGTAATAAGTCGATAAATGTATTGCAACTAGAGAATTTAGAGAACCTGCCCGTTTTTCAGATCATTTATCTTAATAAAGAATGGACACCCAATGTAAATGTGGATAGTCTGATGAAACAATTACAGGGTAAAAGTACTTTATTGATGACAGAAGCGGGACAATTCCGGGCATCAATGATTAATTTTTTGATTGCTCAGGATGGGAAAATGCGCTATGAGTTAAATGAAGATCTTTTGAAAAAGGAAGGATTTACTTATTCGCGTATACTTCCTTTTGTTGCCATTAAAACAAAGGAAGATTGGGAAAGCCTGTTCAAAGAAACAAAGGAAGAGTTGGATCATGAGAAAGAGATTACTTCACGTCAGAAAAAAGAAATTGAAGAACAGGAACTTGAAATACAAAGGCAACAGGAAGAAATTCAGGAACAAACATTAAAAATCAGCCGGCAACAGGAGGAAATTGAAATCCAGCAGACACGATTGACCGGTTTATCGAAAGACATATCTGCTAAGCAGGAAGAAATCAGGAAGCAGGATGTTGCTATTGAACAGCAACAACAATTATTGACTCAAAAGCAACTTGAGCTGGAGGAACAAAACCGTATTAACAATGAAGAAATTACCGCAAAGAAATCAGAGATTGACAGTTTAAGTAAACAAATTAGTATACAACTGGAAAAATTGCATATGCAGAATGTGATTATCCTTTTAGGAGGATTGTTGGTACTATTCCTATCTGCATTCGGGATTTATATTTTCATAAATTTCAGGCAAAAACAACGGATCAACCGGATTCTTCAGGCTAAAAATGAAGAAATCCAGAAACAAAATGAAGAAATCAAACGGCAACACCAGATCGTATCGGAACAACGGGATAAAATAGCACATCAGAATAAGGAAATCACAGACAGTATTATTTATGCACGACGAATTCAGAGTGCTGTGCTTCCTGCGAAGAATATGATGCGCCAGTATTTTGATATGTTCATCTTTTACAGGCCCCGGGATATTGTAAGTGGTGATTTTTACTGGATGTCACAGAAAGAAGATAAACTAATCATTGTTGCAGCAGATTGTACCGGACATGGTGTACCGGGAGCATTCATGAGTATGTTAGGCATCGCATTCCTGAATGAGATTGTCAGTAATGAAGTAGATGTGTATGCTAACAATATACTAAATCGTTTGAGGGAAAATATCATAAAATCTTTGAATCAAACCGGGAAATCCGAGTTTGAATCAAAAGACGGGATGGATATAGCCTTGTGTGTGCTAGATTACCCAAGCATGACACTTCAGTATGCCGGTGCATATAATCCGCTGATCATGATCCGGAATAACGAATTGATAGAGATAAAGGCAGATAAGATGCCTGTCGCCTATTTTGATCATGGGAAGGAAACATTCACCAATCATTTGGTTCCACTTATACCGGGTGATTGTTTATACATGTTTTCGGATGGTTACGCCGATCAATTCGGTGGCCCTAATGAGAAAAAATTTTCATCGAGGAGGCTAAAAAACTCTTTATTGGAAATACAGGATAAGACCATCAAAGAACAGGAAGAGTACATGGCAAAAGAATATGATAAATGGAAGGGTGACAATGAGCAAATAGATGATGTGCTATTGATAGGCATCAAGATATGATGTTTTACCAAATAAAAGCCAATTTCCCGGAAGACCGGTTTCCTGAATGGGAAGTATATATTGCTGGAACGGCCTGATCCGGTTTTATTAATTTTTACAACGAATAAGTTACTTACAATATATGATTATTCCATGTATTTGACCACCTTGCAGGGATTTCCTACAGCCAGGCAATGAGCGGGGATAGATCGCGTTACTACACTCCCTGCGCCGATCGTACTATAATCACCAATTGTTACTCCCGGTAAGATCACACTTCCTCCCCCTATCCACACATTTTTTCCAATCGTTACAGGACTGGAAAATGTTTTCCAGAAAGGAAAAGAGCCATCATCATTCCATGAAAGCCGTTCGTTTGGATTCAAAGGATGGGTAACTGCATAGATTTGGACATTGGGGCCTATTCCGGAATGGTCGCCGATCGTTATTTTATTGCAATCAAGAAAAACGCAATTCATATTGATTTCACAATTGTTCCCGATATGGATATTTTCACCGTAATCCACAAAAAAAGGAGCTGCAATCCACACGTTTTCACCTCTGGATCCCAGTAATTGATCAAGGATATTATTCAATAATTTGCTATTTGTAGTGTCTGTCTGATTATACTGTTGCATTAATTTCTTTGCTAAATGCCATCTGGTAATAAGTTCTTTATCACCCGGATCATATATCTCTCCTGCCAACATTTTTTCTTTTTCGCTTTTCATATTCTTTATTTATTATAAGAGATAGTATATATTTCTTCTTTATTTTCCAATCAATCGATTTTCATGTATCAAAATTACAGATTTATTCTCTTAAGAAAATCTTTATATAAGGATTTTTTGTGAAGCGGCTTTTAAAAAATTTTGGTTATCAAAAAGATAGATTTTTCTTTCAAAACATTTCTTAAACAAGTTGTAATTTTTTATTTGGTCACTTTGAAATCTGCAAAATTTGTATTTACATTGTCGAAAATTTTAATCAGAATATATTAGTCAATTTGGTGAAAAAAATGGAACAAAAAAAACGACTGGTTATAAGTTATAAAAATTGTCCTCCGGAAGTATTAAAGGCTATCAAGGAAAAATATCCTGCCGGTTATGGCGATGCGATTATTAAAGTGCAAAAACCTAATGGGGAATTTTTTCATGCAATCACTGTCGATCTTAATGATATAAGCTATCTGGTAAAAGTTGACGTAAAAATAGACAATCTTACAGAGGAAGAATTCGATAAACAATTCGGTTCCAATAATGATGTAGGTTCCGATGTGGAAAAAGACGATGAAAATCCTGACAATATTGCTTCGTCAGATAGTTTCGACGAATAGGTCAGGATGTCTTGGAAGGACGATCTGAAAAAATACCTGGGGTTTTCCCGTTCCGAACGTTATGGGATTATAACGTTATGCAGTTTGATATTGGCAGCACTTATCATAAAAATATGTTTGCCTTTATGGATAAAAGATCGTCCCTACGACAGTAGTGCTTATGAAGAGGAGTTGGGGTTGTACAGAAAGCGTGTAGATTCTGTACAAAGAAATCATTTGCCGGATGAAACTCCGCTTCCATTAGTTGAAGTAACTTATTTTTATTTTGATCCTAATACAATAACGGATCACGAATGGAAAAAGTTGGGGTTTAATGACCGGCAGATACGGAATATACGGAACTACCAATCTAAAGGAGGAAGTTTTAAAAAGAAAGAAGACCTCAAGAAATTATACACTGTTCCTGCTGTTTTGTATGCATCTGTAGAGCCATATATCCAAATCACCAGAGATAAGGCGGAATATCTTGAGGCGTCCCACACTACTTCGGTTTCCGAGGTGAAAAATGATGGATTCTCTTTAAAAACGGCTAACAAAGATGTCAAAATAGAACTGAATTCTGCCGATAGTGCTCTGTTAACAGCTTTGCCCGGTATAGGGCCGGTATTTGCCTCCCGGATCATTAAATACAGGAATTTAATCGGAGGTTTTGAAAATGTTGAACAATTGAACGAGGTATATGGTATTTCTCCGGATTTATTCACCAGGATATCCCCACTATTGTCCATCGATCGTTCAATGATAAGGAAAATAGATATTAACAGGGCTTCATACAGGGAATTGATAGGTCATCCTTATTTGAATGACGAGCAGGTCCGGGGAATTCTTCACTACCGGAAATTACAGGATTCCATCGGTACACTGGATGAATTGGTCAGGAATCATATTATTAAACAGGATCTTTCAGATAGGATCAGGCCATATATTTCGTATTGAGATCGGCATAATAAATCTTACTTATAACAGTCTTTGTATTGAATGACTGTAGGAATATGAAAAAAATATTTATATTTATGTCGTCAATCATTTTAATTGTTTCAATATGTATTATCAACAGCAGTTCGACAATTTTTCACTTCCTCCTTTTGTCAGGAAACTTTTAAGCAGAATAAAAACAATTATCCTGGTTGTTATTCTTCTGATACTAGTCTGGAGCGGATTTTTTCAAGTCGGGACGGAAGAGGTCGGCGTGATCACCCGTTTCGGAAAGTTTACCAGACTGGTACAACCTGGTTTGAATTTTAAAATTCCTTTTTTTGAATCGGTAACTAAGGTCGCTGTTGAACGGCAGCAAAAACTGGAATTCGGATTTAGGACAGTTCCCGGGAATTCCCGTTCCGATTATACCAAGAGAGGTACTTCTGATGAGTCGTTGATGTTGACTGGGGATCTGAATCTGGCTGATGTGGAATGGGTAGTACAATTCAGGATCGATGATCCTTACCAGTATCTTTTTATGGTGAGAAATCCGGAGGGTACCTTACGTGATATTTCTGAGGCAGTGGTCCGGCAGGTAGTAGGTGACAGGACTGTGAATGAGGTACTGACAGTTGGCCGTACCGATATATCCCAGACAGTGAAGGAACTGGTTCAGAATCTGTGTAAGGAATATTCACTGGGTATCAAGATTGAACAGGTGGTACTGCAGGATGTAAATCCACCTGATCCTGTAAAAGCAGCGTTTAATGCGGTAAATGAGGCCCAACAGGAAAAAGAGACCATGATCAACAAGGCAAAATCGGAATATAACCGTGTAATTCCCCATGCCCGTGGAGAAGCTCAGGAAACAGTGCAAAAGGCAGAGGGATATGCGACTGCAAGGGTCAACAATGCACTTGGTGAGGCTACCCGCTTCAATCTGCTTTATCAAGAATACATCAAAGCGCCTGATGTGACCAAACGTCGTATATATCTTGAAACCATGCAAAAAGTATTGCCGAACATGAACAATAAGATCATTACCGATCAGGATGGCAATAATGTGTTGCCCTTATTACAGATGCAGTTGTCGAAAAAAACATCCGGCCAATAAATATTTTCAAACCAGAGAAAATGAAAAAATCCCTTCTCATAAAATTAGTTGTTCTGTTTGTTGCATTGATATTGGTCATCCAGAGCACATTTATAGTCAATGAAACAGAACAGGTAGTGATCACCCAGTTTGGAAAACCTGTCGGTGAGGCTATCACTACCCCAGGACTAAAATTCAAGGTGCCGTTTATCCAGGCCACTAATTTCTTTGAAAAACGTTTTTTGGAATGGCGGGGCGATCCTAACCAGATCCCGACCAAAGATAAAAAATACATTTTTGTGGATACCTATGCCCGTTGGCAAATTACCGATCCCTTGAAATTTTATATCCGGTTGAAAAACGAACGTGGGGCACAATCCCGGATTGATGATATTTTAGATGGAGAGACACGTGATTTTATCGCTAACTATAATCTGGAAGAATTGGTGCGCAGCAGTAACCGGACACCGATTCCTTCAGGTGTGGTGGGCGAACTTATCGGAGATTCACTCATTAATATAGAGGTCGGCCGGGAAAAGATCCAGCGTATGATCCGTGAATCAGCCAATAAGCAGGCTGAAGATTTAGGTGTAGTGATCCTTGACCTTCGTGTGAAACGCCTTAATTATGTTCCTGAAGTACGTGAGCAAGTGTACCAGCGGATGCAAAGTGAGCGTTTCCGGATTGCTGAAATGTTTCGTTCGGAAGGACAAGGTGAAGCCGCAAAGATCAACGGAGAAAAAGAACGCGACTTACAGGTTATCCGCTCGGAGGCATTCCGGCAGGCCGAAGAGATCATGGGTAAAGCTGATGCTCAGGCTGCTTCCATTTATGCCGGCGCTTATGATAAAACACCCGCTTCAAGGGAATTGTACGCTTTTATGAAATCGATGGAAACATTTGAGAAAAGCCTGAATGATGATACCCAGATCATTTTGTCGACTAAGAGCGAATTGTTTAAATATCTGAAGGGTGTCAAATGAGTATAAGATAGATTGAGTCGTATTATTACGACTCAATCTATCTTATACTCATTTGATCAGCTTTGCTGAAATCTTCTGTATACCGTTTGAAATACAAATAATACATCTGTCCGAAGACAATTGTCTGATTATGCAAAACAAGTGTTTTTCCACTGTTTTAACCATATGTGATCGAACATAACATTCTTTTCCGGAGAATCAAATATCTCAGTACTAACCATTTTTCATCTGGGGATAAAACTCTACATGGGTGTGATCGATAGAGGGGTTTGGATCATTTCGAATGATCTCTAGCGTATCTATTTCATTTGGCCTTATTCCTGTAAAGTAACCTGTGGTTCCACCAGTACCTGTTCTTTTTCGTTTGATAATGAAAACTCCGAAGCTAGGAGGGTATATGTATGAATACACTTGTGTTGATAAATCATCAGATTCAGAAACTATATTCAATAATGTTTAAAAATAAACAAGGCAGAAGATAAAATGTGCGTTTAACCTGTTCCTGATTCTTCAAAAATGGATAATTCAAATTGAGCGGATTGAATAAAGGCATCAGTCATCATTTTTTGTTCAGGGAGAGACACTCCCTTTCCGATATCTTCAACCATTTCAATAAATTGTTCGGTAAGTATGGTATATGTTCCTTCTGCGTAAGTAAGGATAAATTTTTGGTATGGGTTGTCAGGAGTCTGCTTTTCCAATAACAGTTGTCCGGAACAGGAGTATATCCAGAAACAGGGAAGCAGAGCCGCAGCAGCCGTTTCAAAGGAAGAATGATGAACTTGGTACAAAAGAAAATCACAATAAGCTTTGAATGCTGGCGATAATTCTTTTGCTTCCGGGACATTATAAAAACCCAGGTATTCATCATGCAGGATTTTTTCGTTTCCGATGGCATCATCTGCCAGGGTCTGTAGAAGTGTGGCGGATGTAGTATCCGGAGCTTTATCGGACAGGATTTCCAATGCTTCATAGTCTTTATGCAGATATAGTATATCCTGGGATAAGTAGTGGGCAAAAGCTGTTTTGCTTAATTTTCCGTTGGCCAGTTGAACAAAGAATATGCTATGGGTGATCTGTTGGTATATTCCATCGATGCTCTGCCACAGGTTTGAGGTAAATGTTCCTTTAGGATGCATCATTATTTCCAAAAATGATAGAAATGGTGAACCGGACCATGACCTTTTCCAATCTCATACAGGGTGCCATGAATGATGGCCTGGTTGATGTAATCTTTGGCATGCCTGATCGCATCGTTTAACGGAAGACCGTGCGCAATAAATGATGCCACTGCAGAAGAAAATGTACATCCTGTGCCATGTGTATTATTTGTATGAATCCGCTTGGAGCGAAGTTCTATTATTTTGTCTTCTTCTGCATTGTAGAAGACATCTATTAACTCTTCATCGGTTGAATGTCCGGCTTTCAGCAATACGGACACTTTTCCGTTCAAAGACAGTTCTTTAGCGGCACTTATGAAGTCATCCTGTCCATTTATTTTATTCCCTAAAAGAATTTCTGCTTCAGGAATATTAGGGGTAATGACCCGCATATTCGGCATCATTTCATTTTTTAGTGTGTCGATGGCCTCATCCTGTAATAATTTGTCTCCTGAAGTCGCAACCATCACAGGATCTAATACAATGTTACGGATTGGATAACTCTTTAAGGTATCGTTTACAGTCCTGATGAGTTCTGAGGAATGCAGCATTCCTATTTTTATCGCGTCTGCACCGATATCATCCAATACAGACTTTATTTGTCCACGGACGAATGATACAGGTACCGGATGAACATCAGTAACGCCTAGTGTGTTTTCATCTACTACAGCAGTTATTGCTGAAGTACCGAAACAACCACATGCCGACATGGTTTTCAGGTCAGCCTGGATTCCGGCTCCACCGCTCGGGTCACTTCCGGCAATGGTTAGAACGCGCTTATAATGCATTTTCTCTTCCAAGGATACTATTGTTTTAAGTGTTCAGATACAATTGATTTCAATTTTTTTGCAGCACTTTCAGGATCCGGGGATGAAACAATGGCTGAGACAACTGCGATTCCATTGGCTCCGGCATCTATGATATGGGCAGCATTCGACGGTCCTATTCCACCAATGGCAACAGCCGGATGGTTGGTGAATGACATCACTTGCCGTATTCCTTCCAGTTCAAATGGAACATGGGTATCGGTTTTGGTATCTGTACTGTACACAGGAGAAATACCAATATAGTCAACATCCATTGAATTTGCCTGGTGAGCCTGTTCCATATTTTCTACCGATAATCCGATAATTTTTCCATAACCTAAGATCCGGCGGGCAATGTTATAGGGCATATCGCCCTGTCCTATGTGCAGTCCATCGGCATCTGATGCCAAGACAATATCCAGCCGGTCATTAATGATTAATGGTACATTGACGTGCTGCAGCTTCTTTTTCAATCGGATAGCCAAGTTGACAAATTCACGTGTAGTGCATGATTTTTCACGTAATTGCACCATAGTCACTCCACCTTTTACAGCCTGTTCCACAATCCATTCGATTTCTCTTCCTTTTGACAGGGAACGGTCTGTAACCAGATATAAACTCAGATCGAATGACATAATTCTAATATTTCAGATGCCTGGAAAGTGTTTCTCCGGTTAAATGATACAATTCATCCAAAAAATGAACCTGCATGCTTCCCGGTCCTTCCGATTTCTTTGCAGCCAGTTCTCCCGCAATTCCCATTACTGCCATGGCATGTGTTGCGGCTGATAAAAAGTCATGATTTACTGCGGCAAAGGCCCCTGTTACAGCCGATGCTGTACATCCCAGTCCGGTAACTTTGGTCATCAGCGGAGAACCGTTTTTCACAATCTTCACATCCTTACCGTTGGTGATAAAATCTTCTTCACCACTGATCACAATAACTGCTCCAGTCTGTTCGGCCAGTTTTTTTGATGCATCCAGGGCAGAGTCTGATGTTGCAGTGCTGTCAACACCTTTGGTGACGGTATTCTCTTTTGCCAGCGACATAATTTCAGACGCATTTCCCCGGATAATTGATGGCTTACACTGATCGATAATTGTTCCGGCTACTTCGGAACGATAAGGTGTAGCGCCTACTCCTACCGGGTCAAAAACGACAGGAACTCCTTTGTCCCGGGCTGTTTTCCCGGCAAGAAGCATGGCTTCAACCCATTTTTTACTCAATGTACCCATATTAATCACTAAAGCCGATGCTATGATTACCATGTCTTCCATTTCTTCCAGGGCATGTGCCATTACCGGAGAAGCGCCAAGTGCCAGAAGGCCATTGGCCGTATTATTCATTACTACGAAATTTGTAATGTTATGAATCAGAGGTGATCTCTCACGTATTTGATTCAAATCCGATGTGAGTTTATTTATATCTATCATTTTATATTATTTAACAGCGTATATAGCCACATAATCTCCACGGTCATACCCTTCACTGGGTTCTTCAACAGCATGATCCGAATATATCGGATGCCGGGTCAGGGTTTGTGCAAATTGGAAATTGCTGAAGCCTGTATCCTGAAGGATTTCAATTTTTTCGGATGTTGTTCTCCAATTAGCGATCTGGACGAATTCAATAGGATAAGGATCATTCGGATGGGTTCCTTTTAGTAAGGGATGGTCCCAGCTGCCGACAGCCTTTGCCAGGTTATAAAGCAATCCGTATGAACTTTCCTTGGGAACATCAATCGCAATAATTTTCCCTCCCGGGCATAATGCCTGATATGCCTTATTAAAGGCTTTTTCCAGGTCGTTAATATAGCTGGGGGTACCGTTAAATAGCACTACATCATACAAGGAAATTCCAAAATCCGCATCTTCTGCCGTTCCTATTATAACGTTCATTCCTCTTTTTTCTGCAATAGCAGCCATGCCTTTGGATGGTTCGATCCCATTTTTTATGGTAATACCATATTCTTTCTGTAAAAGCATTTCGAACAGGCCGCTTCCGCAGCCCACCGAAAGAATACGATCCGTCTTATTTAAAAAATGGGCCACTAATTTTAATTCCGAATACAATACATGTTTATTTTTAATGAACCATGCATCATATTGCTCTGCATATTGATCAAAACTTTTTTTCATAAAAAAATATTAAATAAAAAACCGCTTCACATAGTGAAACGGTTGATATTTGGTATTTGAATCAATACAAAAATATTTGACCGTTTCCCTACGCTGTTATTAAACATCTCAGGTTCAAGGGTGTTATCTCAGCCTGAAAAAATCAAGCACCCCTAACAGTACGGCTGCAAATGTAGAAAAAATATCAATAAGTTCAATCGATACTAAACATTTATCGGACTTTGTATCTTTCTGACGAATGCAGTTATCGATTTCCGTGGTAAAAAACGGATAAAAAATAACATACAGCGGTTTTTCCACCCATAGACAGCAACAACTTTGCCTTTCATCATACAATGCCACCCATATTCGGCTACTTGTTTGCCTGTAGGTAATTTTCCAAATCTTTTGAATAGATTTGAGTTTTGGGCCATAGCAGTTGTTTCAAAATTTGTTGAAGTGGGTCCGGGACACAATACAGTGATGTTGATATTACTATTTTTTGCTTCATTGGCAAGGGCTTCGGAAAATGAAAGGACATAGGCCTTTGTCGCATAGTATACAGCCATTAAAGGTCCGGGGATAAATCCTGCAATAGATGAAACATTCAATATGCGGCCCTGGTTTCTTTCTCTCATTTTTTTGTAAATAATCTTGGTCAATTCCGTAAGTGTCACCATGTTCACCTGCATCATATCTGCTTCGGTTTCGTGATCGGTATATTCAAACGGGCCATATAGTCCGAAACCGGCATTATTGATCAAAACGTCCGGTACAATATTTCGTTGTTTCAATAATGCGACTATTTTTTCGGAAGCGTCGGGTTGAGAAAGGTCACATCCAACAGCCAATACCTTAATTGAATGCGTTTTTTCCAGTTCTTCTCTTAATCGCATTAGCTTTTCAGCACTGCGGGCTATCAGAATTAAATTCATTCCCTGAGATGCAGCAATGTTGGCAAATTCCAACCCAATACCGCCGGAAGCTCCCGTTATTAATGCATATTGAGATTCCATGCCGGTTATTTATCTGTTAGCTTTCTTTCCAGCTCATCTATTTTTTTCTTGATTGACGGCAGGTTTCTGACCAGTACATATGATTTCAGGCAATCCTGATAATCCGTGGCCGGGGTACCCAGTAATGTCTGGTCTGCTTTTTTTATGCTTGCATTCAGTCCCGATTGTGCTCCGATTTTAGTGCCGTCGGCAATAGAGATATGGCCTGCTAATCCTACTTGTCCTCCAAACATGCAGTTCTTACCTATTTTACAGGATCCGGATATTCCTACCTGGGAAGCAATTACTGTATTTTCACCAATCTCCACGTTATGGGCGATTTGGACAAGATTATCCAGTTTTACACCCCTGCGTATAATAGTTGATCCCATTGTGGCACGGTCCACACAGGTGTTGGCTCCGATTTCAACCCGGTCTTCTATGATAACATTGCCTATTTGAGGTATTTTTTTGTAATCCGATTCGGATTGTGGTGCAAATCCGAAGCCGTCGGCTCCGATAACAACACCTGCATGGAACACGCAATCACTACCGATCACACAATCATGATATATCTTCACTCCCGGATATAGGACGGTATTATTACCAATACGTACATTATCACCAATAAAAACATGTTGGTGGATTTTTACATGATCACCTATTTGCGCATTGTCTGAAATATATGAGAAAGCACCAACGAACAGGTTTTCTCCCAGTTGTGCGGTAGGCGATATAAAGACAGGGTCTTCTTTTCCTGTCTTTTCTTCCTTTGTTGATGCATAGAGATCCAGCAGCACAGCAAATGATTTATAGGCATCATCCACCTTTATCAGGGTGGCTTTTACAGGCTGCGCAATTGCTTGTGATTTGTTGATGATCACAATGCTGGACTCTGTTTGATAAAGGTATTTTTCATATTTTGGATTGGCAAGGAAACTCAATGCTCCGGAATGCCCTTCTTCGATTTTTGCAAAAGTGGAAACGATTGTCTCCGGATTTCCGACTATTTCACCCTGGAGATAGTCTGCAATTATTTGTGCTGTAAATTTCATCTTTGATATCATATGGTTTAATATGACAAAAATAACGGTTTTTTCTGTAAAAGCTATATCAACATTATAATCCACAAATAAGGTGGTGGATTAACTTTAACCTTTAGGATAATAATATATCAAATCCCTTATGGTATAAGATTTGCAGGTTATTATAATTTATACTTTCTTTGTATATTGTAATTATATCTATATCACTTATTGTATGACATCATCTAAAAAGTATTCTTTGAAAAATACTAAGACCGGAATATTTATCCCTATTGCTATCATTGCACTTATTTCCATCTCGTTCCTTTATTCTTTCTGTAAGCGTTCGGAAAAAGATGAAGTTTTGATGCAAATGAATCTGCAGCTACTGAAAATGCAGCATTTTAATCCGCCGGAGATCAATGACCAATTTTCTGAAAAAGCATTTATTGCCTATTTGAAAAAGATGGATCCGGCTAAATTATACCTGACACAGGAAGATATCCAGGAAATGTCGGAATATAAATTCCAGATCGATGATCAACTGAATAGAGGAACTTATGAATTATATGATCTGTCTATTAAGATTCTGGATAAGCGGTATACTGAAACAAAAGGTTATTATCATGAATTATTGTCTGGTCCATTTGATTTTTCACAGAATGAGAATTATGAAACCAATCCTGATAAGACTGATTGGCCTTCTAATAGTATTGAATTAAAAGATGCCTGGAGAAAAGAATTAAAGTACCGTACTTTGGCAAATCTGTCTAATGCCTTGAAAGCACAGGATAATGCAACTGATTCCATCAAAGGGAAAAGTTATGAGGAATTAGAATCCGATGCGCGGAAAAGAATACTAAAGTCATATGATGATATGTTTACATATCGAAGCAAATTAAGGGATGAAGATCGTTTCTCCTTGTATATAAACGCCATTACATCTGTTTTTGACCCGCATACACAATACCAGACTCCATCTGATAAGGAATCATTTGATATACAGATATCCGGACAATTTGAAGGTATCGGGGCACAATTGAGTCCTTCAGACGGTTATGCGAAAGTTATTATGCTGATTCCCGGTAGCCCCTCATGGAAACAAGGGGAATTGAAAGTAAATGATCTCATTACAAAAGTAAAGCAAGAGAATGAGGAAGAAGCGGTAGATATTTTTGGAATGCTTTTGGATGATGCAGTAAAGCTTATCCGTGGAAAAAAAGGAACTAAGGTCACACTTACTGTTAAACGGGCTGACGGTTCTGTTCATGATATCACGATTACACGTGATGTCGTGATTGATGAAGAGACTTATGCCAAATCGGCAGTGTTGACAGATTCTAAAAATAAAATAAAGGTAGGTTATATCTATCTTCCCAGTTTTTATGTCGATTTTAAGCAAACAGCTACCGGACGTTCCTCTTCTGATGATGTAGCTAAAGAGATTGAAAAACTGAAAAAAGAAAATGTACAGGGAATTATGCTCGACTTGCGGTCGAATGGCGGAGGCTCGCTCTCCGATGCTATCAGGATGTCCGGATTGTTTGTAGATCAGGGGCCGGTAGTGCAGACCAAATATAATATTGGCTTACCGCGTGTATTAACTTCAGATGCTTCATTTTCGTCATCCTATGATGGGCCATTAGTAATTCTGGTGAATACCTTAAGCGCCTCGGCATCTGAAATCTTGGCTGCCGCTATGCAGGATTATCAAAGGGCTATTATTATTGGAGGACCCAGCACTTTTGGTAAAGGAACAGTACAGGCAATTGCAGACCTTGATGAGTTAGTTGCCAATAATCCGGCATTAAGCAAACTCAAGCCCTTAGGATCCTTGAAAATGACTATTCAGAAGTTTTACCGGGTTAATGGCGGGTCGACACAGTTAAAAGGAGTAACCCCTGATATTATTCTGCCGGATCTATATAGTGAATTGGGTATCGGCGAACGTTTCGAAGATAATTGTCTGCCATGGACTTCCATACAACCTGCCCAATACAAGGTATGGAAAAATCCGGTAGCCGTAAAAAAAGTACAGAAAAAGAGTTATGATCGGACTTCTAAAAATAAAGCCTTTAAACTTTTATCGGAACAGGTGGATATTTTGAAACAGATGAGAGAGGAGAGTAGTGTTCCTTTGAATATTGATGAGTTTAGGAAAATAGAATCCAAACGAAGTGAAGAGAGTAAACGTTTTGATGAGCTAAGTAAAAACCAGACAAGTTTGAATATTGCTATTTTGAATGAGGATCAAGCTGCAATAGTAGGAGATACGGCCAAAATTTCCCGGTATGAAAAATGGATTGAAGATTTGAATAAAGACATTTTTCTGGAAGAAGCAGTATCGGTAATCGGTGATATGAAAAATAAATGATATTCAGAAGGACCATAGCCGGATTATGTATTTTGTTGTACCTCACTGCAACTATGGGGTTTTCTATCCATAAGTGTAGTCGTTGTGGCAATAGTGATGTTGGCTTTTGGTGTTTTTTCGAAAGTGGATCAACATGTTGCCGGTCCAATTTTTCATCTTGTGGTCATGAAAGATCGGATTTTTCCGGTTCTACATTCTATGGGATAAAAAAAGATATATCTGAAAATATTTGGAGTAAACAATGTTGTATTACTGAGTCCCTGTTGTTTGATGAGGATGTTGAATGTATGGTGAATAATATAACCCAGAAAACAGAACAGGATGTTTTTATTTATGATCATGAATTACCTGTACAATTTGACTTTCCTCCGGTTCTGGTAAGTGCAGCATTTGAGAAAACCCACCCACCGGATAATTTTGCCAAAGTACCTTTAATCTATCAGGTTTGCCAACTAAGATTGTGATTGATTTATCTCCTGGAGTTTTTCAGAAGATGATTTTTCAATGATATATTTTAATCAGGCATTCTTATGGTACAATTCAAAATAAACAGTATATTTTTATTCGTTATTCTCTTATGGGGAACGGGCCTCGTGAAATCGCAGGTCATCAGAGGGCATGTGTTCATGTCGGATGAAAATGGAGTAAAAACCCCTCTTCCCGGAGCAAACATATATTTTTCGGGAAGTAAAGGCGGAACCACCACTAATCCTGATGGCGAGTTTTCCCTGAAAAAAGAAGCAAATACCTATCTTATCGCGTCTTTTATCGGCTATATTCCGGATAGTATCCTGATATCCGATAATGAACCTGAGGATATCGAATTCATTCTTTCGGAAGGTGTGCAGCTTTCAGAAGCCCTTGTTTCAGCCAACCAGCTGGGAACGAATATATCCCGGATAACGCCGTTGAAGACAGAGCTCATCAATAAAGCCGGTTTAATGAAGATGGCATGTTGTAATTTATCCGAAAGCTTTGAAAATAGTGCTACGGTAACTGTCGGGTTTACAGATGCAATATCTGGGGCCAAACAGGTACAGTTGCTGGGTTTGTCAGGTATATACAGTCAGATGTTGGATGAGAATATACCGACTTTACGGGGATTATCTTCTACTTTCGGATGGAGTTATGTTCCGGGAACATGGTTGGAGTCGATCCAGATTTCAAAAGGAGCTTCTTCAGTGGTTAATGGTTATGAATCTGTTGTCGGACAGATAAATCTGGAATTTAAAAAACCGAACAATACCGAGACGTTTTTTGTCAATCTTTTTATGGATGATGCCAATCGTTACGAGGGGAATATTACTGGAGCCGCTCAGGTTGGAAAATATCTCTGGAGTGGATTGATGTTGCACGGTTCTATCGAATCAAAGGAGCATGATGGCAATGATGACGGATTTTTGGATATGCCTAAATCAAAAATGATAAATCTCTATAATAGATGGTTTTATCTCAATCCGGAGAAGCGAATTGAATCAAGGACAGGAATAAAACTCCTGTATGAGAAACGGGAAGGGGGACAACTTTCAGATTTTTCTGACAGGTTTCAGACTAATATAGAAAATAAACATTTCTCAATATATAATAAAACAGGATTTTATGTAGGTAGCAAAGAGGGGCAAAGTATAGGTATTATCAATAGTTTTACCCGTCATGAGCTGGACTCGGAATTTGGAATGAAAGATTTTAAGGGTACTCAGAACACCTTTTATAGCAATATCTTATTTACTTCGTTCATTAATAACACTTCTCATCAGTACACTACAGGAATTAGTTTTACCTACGATCAGTATGAGAAAGCATACCAGGATCGTTTATCCTACAATAATATCCCATATACACAATTAAATAGGGATGAGATTGTTCCGGGTGCATTTGTGCAATATACTTATTCATACCTCGAGAAATTTGTATTCATTTTGGGAATGAGGACTGATTATAACAGTAAATACGGGTGGTTATTCACTCCCAGAACCAATATCAAGTATAATATAACCGATGATATCATATTAAGGGGATCAGCAGGACGAGGATATCGTTCACCCAATGTTATTGCGGACAATATTGGATTGATGGCGTCTTCACGTAGATTTGAACTTGATGGTATTAGGGAAATAGATATAGAACAGGCATGGAATTATGGCGGTAACATCACTTTTTATATTCCTATATGGAGCGACCGGAAGTTGACTTTAAGTATGGATTATTTTCATACTCGCTTTCAAAATCAAGCTGTTGTTGATATCGAAAGAGACCGTAACCGTGTTTTCTTTTATAATCTGCAAGGTAGTTCTTATGCCAATGTATGGCAGACAGACATGTCATTTACCTTACTCAGGGGATTGGATTTGTTTGCCGCGTTTAGGTACAATCGGACATGGATGACATTGACTCAAAATGATCTTCATTATAAAGTCGAAAAACCGCTTACTTCGCGTTACCGTGGATTATTGAACCTTTCCTATGCTACCAACTTTAAGAAGTGGGTTTTTGATGTTACCGCACAGATCAATGGGCCTTCACGCTTACCAAGTTTGTCCGGTTATGATACTCCGGCAGATGAATCTCCATGGTTCCCGGTATATTTTGCCCAGATCACCAAAAATACCAAACGGTTTGATATATATCTGGGTATAGAGAACATATTTAATTACAAACAGGATGACCCTATTATTGATCACCAGAATCCTTTTGGTCCGGATTTTGACTCTTCAATGATATGGGGGCCTTTGATGGGACGAAAAATATATGCCGGGATCAGGCTTCGAATAGGTAAATTTTAGTTATCTTTATACAAATTTAAAACGTACGAATATGAAGTTGATACGATGGATACCCCTCTTTTTCTTTCTTTTAACAGGTTTAGTCACTCTGAATGCACAGGAAAGTAAGAAACAACAAAAAACCAAAAAGACGGAGGAAGTGACATTTGCTGTAAATATGAATTGTCATAATTGTCAGGCTAAGATTGAAAAAAATCTTCCATGGGAAAAAGGCGTAAAGGACATTAAAGTCGATTTAAAGAAAAAAACAGTGAAGGTAGATTATGATCCGAGTAAAACTACAGAAGATAAATTAAAAGAAAGCATTGAAAAATTGAGTTTCACTGTAGAAAAAATTGACACAAAAGAAGAGAAGAAGTAGTTTTCTCTATTTATGTATGCATCACTCTTTTTATTAGAAAAGGATTATATTTGCATGGTAATAAACACACAAACTAATTATTTTAACATTTTTACCATGAAAAAAGTCGTTTTTCTAGTATTATTTACTGTATTATCAGTAGGGACAATTTGCGCCCAACTTCCGTTAAGCAAAGGTGATTTTTATGTAAATGCAAATGTAAGTAACCTTGACCTGTCGTTTAGTGACGGGACAACCGATTTCACTGTTGGTGCTTACGGTGGATATTTTTTGATAGATAAACTGGCACTGGTTGCCGGGTTAAATGTCGGAGCTTCTTCGCATAAGGTTGCCGGGGAGAAAATCAAAACCAATCATTTTGGGATAGATGTCGGAGTACGTTATTACTTTTTGGAACAGTCAAAAGGTAGTTTCTTTGTTGGTGATGTGCTCAATATTTATAAGGAAAAGGATGTAGATGCCACCTTTGGTATGACCCTGAGTGGTGGTTATGCTTTTTTCCTGAACCAAAATGTATCACTAGAACCGATGCTTTCCATATGGTTTCCCTTTTCCAGTGATTATGACATAACATTCACGATTGGGGGCGGTATCAGTGTATATTTTTAAGAACGCCTGATCTTTTTGAATATTCCCTGTTATTCAGATAGCGGGGAATTTTTATTTTTGTGAAAAATGTAACACTAAAAAATGAATATAAGTTTGATTCAATACGATCCTCGATGGGAGGATGTACCATATAACCTGTCTTATTTAAGCAGGATGATGGAGCCACTTATTGGAAAAACCGATATGATCATATTACCGGAAATGTTTTCTACAGGTTTTAGTATGAGTGTCGGACAGGTTGTTGGTCAAAACAAAGGAACCTTATCTTGGATGCAACAACAAGCAAAGAAGACAGGAGCTTTGGTGATGGGTAGCATCCCGGTTGTTGACAGATATTATTATAATCGTTTTTATTGGGTGTCTCCCGAAGGAAAGAATGGATATTATGACAAACATCATTTATTTAGTATGTCGGAAGAGTCCAACCTTTTTACCCCGGGCAACAAAAAACAGCAATTCAACTATACGGGGTGGGAGGTCATGCCGATAATATGCTATGATTTGCGTTTTCCTGCATGGTGCCGTAATAATTTAAACCTTCCGTATGATTTACTGGTTTGTTCTGCCAGTTGGCCATCAGTACGAAATGATGTCTGGATGACATTATTAAAAGCGCGTGCTTTGGAAAATCAGTGTTTTGTCGCCGGAGTGAACAGGATAGGTAAAGATGTAAATGGATTGGAACATAACGGCAATTCCGTTGTATTTGGCCCTAAGGGAAACATGATCGGAATCCTTCCGGAAAATCAAGAAGGAATAGCAACGTTTCAGCTGTCAATAAGTGAATTGCTCGATTTTCGAAAAAAATTCCCGGTACTGAATGATATGGATCAATTTTCTTTTGAGCAGTAAAATCTGCTTAAAATTTATCTTATGATCACAACTTCTCCCCCAATTTAGCACAAAAATAGAATGATTTTTTGATATAAAAAAGAAGAAGTCCGCCCTAAAAATTGAAAATACTGTTATTATGCACCCTGTAGGATTTTATTTTTTCATATTTTTTTTTAATTTTGTGCCGTATAACATAAAAAAACAAAATCAATGACTGATTTTCAAACCGGATTATTATTGTTTCTTGTTGGATTTCCGACAGTTTTTCTAATTCTTTGCCTGGTAATTGCCCTTGGAAAAGGACTTATCTTGTTTGTGAATAAATATATCCCGGCAGAACTTCCCAGGAAAGCGGTTCAGGCAGTCCAATCTGATCAGTCTCAAATCTCACCAAATATCATTTCCGCAATTGTTACAGCGATCAGTACTGTTACAGGAGGAAAAGGAAAGGTGACGAAAATCGAAAAAATGTAGTTATGCCATGCTCGAGATGGTTTCCCGCTATTATTTTGAAATTGAGATAAGTTAAAATGAAAACTGTGTGCGAACACAGTATGGGTGTTCTTGTATAGAAAATAAATTAAGTGTGTATGAAAGAGATAAAGTTTAGTTTGATGTACCGGGATATGTGGCAGTCTGCCGGAAAATATGTTCCACGGGTTGATCAATTGGTTCGGGTTGCACCGGCTATTGTGAAAATGGGGTGTTTCTCACGTGTTGAAACAAATGGAGGAGGATTTGAGCAGGTAAATCTTCTTTTCGGAGAAAATCCGAATAAAGCGGTCCGCGAGTGGACAAAGCCATTCCATGAGGCCGGAATACAGACCCATATGCTTGACCGTGGTTTGAATGGTTTGAGGATGAGCCCTGTTCCTGATGATGTACGTCAGCTGTTCTATAAAGTAAAAAAGGCTCAGGGAACAGATATAGCCCGGACTTTTTGTGGATTGAACGATGTTCGTAATATTGCACCTTCTATTAAATATGCTAAAGCTGCAGGAATGATTTCCCAGGCTGCATTGAGTATTACAGTTTCTCCTATCCATACGGTAGAATATTATACAAATATGGCGCTTGAACTGATCCGGCTTGGAGCAGACGAAATCTGTATCAAAGATATGGCAGGTATTGGCCGTCCGGAATCCTTAGGGAAAATCGTAGCCAATATCAAAGCTGCTCATCCTGAAATTCCGGTGTCTTATCACAGTCATGCAGGTCCAGGCTTCAGTGTTGCCAGTGTTTTGGAAGTATGTAAAGCCGGATGTGATTATATTGATGCCGGTATGGAGCCTTTATCATGGGGTACCGGACATGCCGATATACTTACATTACAGGCTATGTTGAAGGATGCCGGATTTAAAGTCCCGGAAATCAATATGGAAGCATATATGGAGGTTCGTTCATTGACTCAGGAGTTTATGGATGACTTCCTCGGGTTATACATCAGTCCTAAAAACCGCCTGATGAACTCACTTCTGATCGGTCCTGGTTTACCGGGAGGTATGATGGGAAGCCTGATGGCAGACCTTGAAAGTAACCTTGACAGTATTAACAAATCCCGGGCTAAAAAAGGCCAGCAACCCATGACTCAGGATCAGTTACTGATCAAGTTATTTGATGAAGTATCTTATGTATGGCCTAAAATAGGTTATCCACCGTTGGTTACTCCTTTTAGCCAATATGTAAAAAACCTGGCATTGATGAACGTGATCCAGATGGAAAAAGGTAAAGAACGCTGGAGCATGATTGCTGATGATATCTGGGACATGATCTTAGGAAAGGCCGGACGCCTTCCCGGTGAACTGGATCCTGTGATCATTGAAAAGGCAAAAGCTGAAGGCCGTGAATTCTTTACCGGGGATCCCCAGACTAATTATCCGGATGCCTTGGATAAGTTCAGGACACAAATGAATGAAAAGGCCTGGGAATTTGGACAGGATGATGAAGAATTGTTCGAATATGCCATGCACCCCGCCCAATACGAGGCTTATAAGTCGGGTAAAGCCAAAGTCGATTTTAAAATCGATGTAGCTAAGCGGAAAGCAGAAAAAGAACAAAAGGAGAATCCTGTAGTTACAGCGGAATTGCCTGCAAGCCCGCAAAATATGATGGTGGATGTGAACGGTGAAAAGTTCAGGGTGACAGTTTCGTTCGGAGAAAATGCAGATGCTTCTGTAATGCCTGCTACGCCCCTTGCCTCGGCTTCTGTTGCACCATCTCCGTCTCCGGCTGCAGCCGCTCCTTCAGATGCAAAAGAATTGTTGTCCCCGCTTGAAGGTAAATTTTTCCTGACAAAAGATACGTCTGAAACGCCTCTTAAGGTAGGTGATATGGTGAAGAAAGGACAAGTGATCTGTTATATAGAGGCCATGAAAACTTATAATGCTATTCAGGCCGAATGGGATGGAAAGATTGTAGAAATCCCTGTCGCTAACGGTAGTTCAGTGATGGAAGATGATGTACTCATGAAATTTATCTGATACTGATGGATAATATTTTTGATAAATTATATGACATGACTGCGATCAGCAACATCATTGCTGAGCCACAGTTCCTTATTATGTATGTATTGGCTTTTGTGCTCCTGTACCTTGGGATAAAAAAAGAATACGAACCAATGCTTTTGGTTCCAATAGCCTTCGGGGTATTGTTGGCAAATTTTCCCGGAGGACAAATGGGAGTGACACAAGGGTTGGAAAGCAAGGAAATTTTGCAGATTGCCAAAGAAGACGGTTTGATGAATTTTCTGTATTATCTGTTGATAAAAACTGGATTTCTCCCTCCGATCATATTCATGGGAGTAGGGGCGTTGACAGATTTTGGTCCGTTATTGAAAAACCTGCGTCTCTCTATTTTTGGTGGAGCAGCACAATTGGGGATATTTGCCGTATTATTGATTTCTATTTTGTTGGGCTTCACACCAAAAGAAGCAGCTTCTTTGGGGATTATCGGCGGGGCTGATGGACCGACGGCGATTTACACCACCATCAAATTAGCTCCTCACCTCTTAGGTCCCATAGCTATAGCTGCATACTCTTATATGGCCTTGGTGCCGGTGATTATTCCACTGGTTGTCAGGTTAACATGTAGCAAGAAGGAGTTATCCATCAACATGAAAGAGCAGGATAAGCTATATCCGAATAAGACAGAGATCAAAAATATGCGTGTGCTGAAGATTATTTTTCCAATAGCAATTACCACTTTAGTCGCGATATTCGTTCCATCTGCAGTTGCATTGGTGGGAATGTTGATGTTCGGTAACCTTGTAAAGGAAATCGGAGCCAATACCAGTCGCTTATTCGATGCAGCTTCAAATAGTATTATGAATGCGGCAACCATCTTTTTAGGCCTGTGTGTGGGGGCAACTATGACAGTAGAATCATTCCTTGATCTGAAAACAATCGGTATCATTGTCGGCGGGTTTCTCGCTTTTGCATTGTCCATCTTTGGCGGGATTATGTTTGTGAAGTTGTTCAATCTGTTCAGTAAGAAGAAAATTAACCCGTTGGTCGGGGCTACCGGATTGAGCGCAGTACCTATGGCGTCGCGTGTGGCTAATGAAATTGCATTAAAATATGATCCGAAAAACCATGTATTGCAATATTGTATGTCAAGTAACATATCAGGGGTGATCGGTTCGGCTGTTGCTGCAGGTGTACTGATTTCTTTCCTGGGTTAAAAAGAAAGTAAACAAATTATATTGAGGAGGCAGGAATTCATTTTCCTGCCTTTTTGTTTTGTCTGGATCCACAATTGGAAATTATTAATCATGATGAGAGATGATGTTAATAGATCATCGAAAGGCTTTTCATATGTGTTTTTTCTTAAAATTACTTATCTTTCGTCTTTTTAGTCTTAAAAACCTATAAGTGCTTATGGAACAAAATCTTATTAGAAAGCTATTAGTAATAAGCATATTTATCATTTGGGGTGGTATATCTAATGATGTGATAACACAGGAAATAAGTGATGTAAAGAAGGTGAAAGATATAATTATTTATGCCGACTCTATGTTTTATTCGGCTTTCCCTTCCGTCATAAAACGTCCTGATGGGGAGCTTTTTGTCGCATTTCGCCGTGCTCCGGATCGTAAAGTATTTGGTGAGAGGTATACCAATCATCTAGATCCGAATAGTTATCTGGTAATGGTTCGTTCGGATGATGGAGAAAACTGGACAAAAGAGCCTGAACTGATCTATGCCCATCCGTTTGGTGGATCACAGGACCCTTGTCTGTTACAGATGCGTGATGGTTCGATCCTTTGTACAAGTTATGCTTGGGCCTTTCTCAATCCGGATAGAGTATCTGATACGGGAAAGTCTTATATCAGTCTTGCAAATGCAACTTTTTTAGGCGGTTATGTTATCCGGACCGAAGATGGTAAAAAATGGGACGGCCCTTTTTATCCATTACATATAGATACAAAGAATTATACGCCTATGGGAGTGCATTTACCAGCCTATAACAGGGGAGCATTATATGAGGCTGAGGACGGTCGTATATTGTGGGCGGTTGCAGCCGCTGCTGAAAAAACCACGAAAGTCCATCTGATTACTTCAGAGGATAAAGGTATCACATGGAAATATGAGTCATTAATTGCTGAAGATGACAAAGTCGCATTCAATGAAACATCTATATATGAGACACCTAAAGGTGACATTGTGGCTTTCCTTAGGACAGAAAATTATGACGGATATGCAACTATTGCACGCTCTGTAGATGGAGGGAAAACTTTTGGAAAATGGGAAAGTATGAACTTTAAAGGTCATCCGATAAATGCCTTAAGACTACCAGACAATAGGGTTCTGTTGACATATGGTTATCGTCATCCTCCTTATGGTATTCGGGCGCGGATATTGAATCCGGAATGTACGGATTATAAAACCGCTCAGGAAATAATCCTGCGTGAAGATGGTGCAAATGGGGATTTAGGCTATACCTGGCCTGTTTTGTTGAATGACGGCAAGGTATTGATTGTTTATTATTTTAATAAAAATAATGGGATACGACACATTGCCGGAACAATTATAGCATTGGAAGGCCATAAGTAATGACTTGAAATCATCACTTAAGAATTGGGATGGACCGAAAAAACCCTCCATATGTATGTATATGGAGGGTTTTCTTTTTTAGAGGGATATTATCATTTACATGAAGCCTTGTAAGATGATAGATATTCTAATGCGTTACGGAATACATTTTCTCCGGTATATCCTAATTTTTCGTCAAGGATTTTGTATGGTGCAGAGAAGCCAAAACTTTCCATGCCAATTACTTTTCCGAAAGGACCTACTAATCCTTTTAATGTTACCGGAAGCCCGGCTGTTAGTCCGAGTACAGGTATGCCGCAGGGAACAACGGATTTCTGATATTCATCTGTCTGCAGTCGGAATAATCCTTCGGATATGGCATCAACGACCCACACTTTGAGCCCCTTTTCTGCAGCCAGTTTTTCTGCCCCTTCAATACATGTCGCAACTTCCGAACCATTAGCTAGCAGGATCAATTCAGGTTGATCTGTATTTTTCCAGGCTACATAAGCACCTTTTTCTGCCTGTAAGGCATCAGTATAACGGTCTGAACCTTTGCGTGCCGGAACATCTTTGATGTTCTGGCGTGAAAGGATCAATGCGGTTGGAGTGGATAAATTCTCCATTGCCATTTTCCACGCGACATTGGTTTCCAGTGTATCGGCAGGACGAAGTACCAACGCAGAGGGCTGTCCTGAATGATTCTTTAGTTGTTCCATCAAACGAATCTGCGCTTCTTGTTCGACCGGTTGGTGGGTTGGTCCGTCCTCGCCAACGCGGAAAGCGTCATGTGTCCAGATGTACTTGACAGGTAATTCCATTAAAGCGGATAAACGGAAAGCAGGTTTGATGTAATCCGAAAATACGAAAAATGTTCCACAGGCTACAAATACCCCGCCATGAAGTGCAATGCCGTTGGCTACTGCTGCCATGGTCAATTCACAAACTCCTGCTTGCAGGAAGGCTCCTGAGAAGTCTCCCTTTTTTAACGCTTTGGTGTTTTTCAGGAATCCATCTGTTTTGTCGCTGTTCGATAAGTCGGCAGAAGCGACGATCATATTTTCAATATTCTTGGCAAAGTGAGCTAAAACAGTGGATGAAGCCGCTCTTGTTGCTGAGTTTTCTTTTTGTTCGATCGATGCATAATCAATTGAAGGCGCTTTCCCGGAAAAGAAAGCTTTGAATTTGGCTGCTAATATGGGGTTGGAAGCTTCCCACTCGGCTTGTGTTTTTTTCTTCTGGGCGGCAGCCTGTATCTTTTGTTCGCGTATTTTAGCATAATGCTCTTTGACATCATCAAAAATAACAAACGGGTCATTCGGATTTCCTCCCAGATTGGTAATAGTTTTGGCAAAAGAGGCACCAGCTTCGCCTAATGGCATTCCATGTGTGGCACATTTACATTCAAAGGATTCCCCGTTTTCTGTAATAGCACCTTTTCCCATGATAGTTTTACCAATGATCAGTACCGGTTTGTCTTTTATGGTTTGGGCTTTTGTCAAAGCCTGCCGTATCTGGTCGGCATCGTTACCTTTAATGGTCATTACTTCCCATCCCCAGGCTTCATACTTCTTAGCTGTATCTTCACTGGTTACTTCATGGGTTTCAGTAGACAATTGTATATCGTTTGAATCATAGAACATGATCAGGTTATCCAAACCTAAATGTCCGGCAATACGTCCTGCACCCTGGGAAATTTCTTCCTGTACGCCTCCGTCGGAAATGAATGCGTAAATTTTATGTGACATCCACTCTCCGAAACGCGCCTGTAAAAATTTTTCTGTAATAGCGGCACCAACAGCCATTGCATGTCCCTGTCCAAGAGGTCCGGAGGTGTTTTCTACCCCTCGTTTTACATCGACTTCAGGATGTCCCGGAGTCGGGCTTCCCCATTGGCGGAAATTTTTAATATCTTCTATGGTATAGTTTCCTGTAAGGGTAAGTATGGAGTACAACATAGGCGACATGTGTCCAGGATCCAGGAAAAAACGGTCGCGATTGACCCACGTCATGTCAGAAGGGTCATAATTCAGGAATTCGGTATACAGGATATTGATGAAATCAGCACCACCCATGGCGCCACCCGGGTGTCCCGATTTTGCTTTTTCAACCATTGCCGCTGCCAATATGCGGATATTGTCGGCCGATTTGTTAACGATCTTATTGTCCATCTTGAATCTAAATTGTTTTAGTTATTATAGTGTACTATTTACCACAGCGCGTATATGAAATACACAACTTGTATTTACAAGCTTCAAAGATAGTGATTGTTTTTTGTTTGGTGAATAAAAAAGAGGGAAAACGTCCCTCATTTAGTTGATCTAATATTCGTCTTCGTTGAAAAAGAAATCATCCTTACTGGGATAATCCGGCCAAATATCCTCAATACTTTCATATATTTCGCCCTCATCTTCTATTTCCTGTAAATTTTCGATCACTTCTAAAGGGGCTCCTGACCTTATTGCAAAATCAATCAATTCATCTTTAGTAGCGGGCCAAGGTGCATCTTCCAATTTCGAAGCTAATTCTATTGTCCAATACATATCTTAACTATTTAATTATTAATCGAATACTTATTTTTTGGATTGCGAAGATAAAAAAAATATTACTAATCGACAATAGGAGTCCAGTTTTTTGGCATAATGTTCAATTCTTTTGCGATTTTTCGGGATAGAACGAAAAAATAATCCGATAATCTGTTAATATATTCATTTACAGGATCAGGGACTGAATATTCAGATTCTAGTGCTACAATAACGCGTTCGGTACGGCGACATACTGTACGCACAATATGGCATTGAGATATAACAGGATGTCCTCCCGGAAGGATGAAACTATGAAGTGGTTCTAAAGCTGCCTCCATTTCATCAATTTTTTTCTCTATCAGGACAACATTTTCAGGCTTCAGTTCCGGAATTTTTTTTATGATGTCACCTTCTGCAGCTAAAATAGAAGATATAGTCATTAGCCGTTCCAGTATCCATGATAAAAACTCCTGGTCATTTTTATTATTCAGCAGATCCATCAACAACGCAACATGGGCCATCAATTCATCAACCGTTCCGTAAGCTTCTATTCTCGGATGATCCTTTTTTACTCTTTTACCCCCGATCAATGCGGTTTTTCCCTTATCTCCGGTTTTTGTATATACTTTCATGAACTTATGAGATATTTAATTCAATAACATACAATGAAGTATTTTGGTTCGATAATAGGCTTGCTGATTTAATCGTCTTCAGGTACCACCGGATTAAGCGTAACCAGCACTTTATCTATACGTTGGCCGTCCATATCTGCAATTTCAAAGGTAAACGCCTTCCATTCCAATTTTTCACCAAGTTTAGGGATGTGTTCCAACTCATTGAGGATAAATCCGGCAAGGGTATCAAACCTTGTTGGAATATTATCATAACCAAAATAATCCAGAAAATCATAAAAATGTATTTGGGCATCCACCCAGTACGAATTTTCGTCCCGGGCTATAATTTCCTGTTGCCCGGATGTACTTTCTATATCATGCATGTCACCGACAATGGCCTCAAACATATCATTGAGTGTTACCATTCCCTGTAACGACCCGTATTCATCCACTACAAAACAAACGTGTATACCTGTTTTCTTGAACAATTCCATCACTGAATAGGCTGAATTGCTTTCAGGTACAAATAATGCAATACGGCAAAGATCTTTTAGTGTTTTTTTCTCGGATAAGGAAAATAGATCACGGTTCCGTACAAATCCGATGACATGATCCAATTCATCTTCACATACCGGATATACCGAAAAAGGGTGCTCCCGGACATAATCCATGACATCTGAAATTTGGTCGTAATTGGTATTCAACCAGAAGATATTCTTTCGGTGTGTCATTAGAGAACTGATATTCCGGTCGTCCAGATGGAATACCCGCTCGATCATTTCCTGTTCGGCAACTTCTATTCCACCCTGTTCGGCGCTTTCTTCTATCATGGCCCTGATTTCCTCTTCCGTAACCAATGTGTCCCGTTTTTTTATCCGTAATAATTTGACCAGTAATTTTGTTGAAACAGATAGTAGCCAGATGAACGGGAACATAATTTTGCTGAGTACATTCATGACCGGTGCCATATTTTTTGCAATGCCTTCAGCCTGTGTTAATCCGATACGCTTGGGAACCAGTTCTCCCAGTACCAGTGTAAAATATGTGACAATGATCACAATGACCGTAGTCGATAAAACCCCGCTTATGGGTTTAAGTGTATCGAAACGCTGGAAGAAGTCATTTAATCCGGCCTGTATACTTTCTCCTGAGAAAATACCCGTAAGGATACCAATTACAGTAATCCATATCTGTATTGTGGATAGAAAATTGTCCGGATGTTCCATAATTTTCAGAACATCTTTTGCTTTTTTGCTACCTTTCTCTGCCTGTACCTCCAGCTTTACTTTCCGGGCAGATACCATGGCCATTTCTGTCATGGAGAAAATACCGTTCAACAATATCAGTCCAAGAATGATAAATATTTCCATATATCGATTATATTATAATAGCTTCTTTGTAAGGTAGGTATGAATAATCATTTTCGTTGCCTATATTTAAGGTTCAATAGGGATAACATGTTACTAAAAGTGCTGACTGCTGCTGTTGTTTCATCGGATGGCACTGTTTTATTTATACGCATCATCATCAACATGTACAAGGCATTCAGGCAGACTTCAATTTCTGTTGTGCCGGGATTGGACTTTTTTTTCAGTTCGGCGATGTAAGGTTGCGCCAGATGATATGCCTGATTATATTGCGGTTCATTCAGATCGTTGATCAGGTTCAGGTGGAAATCATTCAATTGATGCGTTAGCTCCACCAGATCAGAGAGATGTCCGCCCTTCCGTATCTCTTCATTTTCCATCTGTCCGATCAGTTTCTGATACCAATCCTCCATCTGACGAATGACTTCGGAAGGTTGTTCGAATCGTGAAATTACATGTTTCCTGATTTTATCCATATCGAAATCATTGGCACGTATCAGATCTTCGATGTGCCACATATATAATATGTATTCGATAATATTTTCTTTTCTTTTTTGCTGCGCAATGATCATATGGACGTTAATTTATCAATGGTACGGCGTTCTTTTTTTGTTGGACGTCCGGCACCACGATCCCGTTGAACAAAAGCCGTCATTTTTGCTATATCGGCCTTGTCGAGTTCTTCTTGAGCGGTAGTTTCTATAATGTAATCTTTCACCAGTGATGCTGATTGCCGTTTGTCTACCAGTTTGACTATTTCATAGGTATGTACTACCGGTGGTTTTTTGATCATCAAAAGATCTCCTGTTTTAACATTCCGGGAAGGTTTTACTTCCATATTATTAAGTAATACGCGGTGTTTTTCGCATGCTTCCGCAGCTAGGTTTCTTGTTTTGAATAGCCTGACCGACCATAGAAATTTATCGATACGTACTGTTTGTATTTCTGTAGCCATTATCATTTATTGTTAAAAAAATTCATGGTTCGTTCTACCCCGATCGTGCCGAAACTTTTGATTAAATCCGATGTTAATTTCAACCGTTCGGGTAACGCTTTTTCTTCTTCATCCGACCACTCGCCTAATACATAATTGATTTGTTGTCCCTGTGAAAAACTACTTCCGATGCCAAAACGTAAACGGGCATATTCCTGGGTTCCTAAAACATCGTTGATATTTCTCAAACCATTGTGTCCTCCGTCGCTGCCCTTTGATTTTAAGCGTATGGTCCCGAAAGGTAATGCGATATCATCCAGCAATACCAATAAATGGTCCTGTGTTATTTTTTCCTTCTGTAACCAATAATTCACGGCACGGCCGCTTAAATTCATATATGTGGAAGGCTTCAGTAAGATAAAAGTGCGTCCCTTGTATTTATATTCGGCGACAAAACCATAACGTTTGTCTGCAAAGCTGATTTTTTCTTCTGCAGCCAGACTGTCCAACATACGAAAACCAATGTTATGTCGTGTATTGGCATATTCATCACCTATATTTCCCAATCCTGCAACCAAATATTTCACGGCAATTTGTCGAATTCTATATATTTTTGAATGACAAATGTACAAAACTTTATGGGGGATGTACCTATGAATCATGAATTCTTCAAAGAAAAGCCATTTTTAAACGATCATTGCTTAGGTTTATATTGCTTTCGGTGGCCGAAAAAAGAATAAATAAAGAAAATATTCAAAAAATATTTGTTATTATGTAAAAAGTACCTACTTTTGCAAGCCGAAAAATATAAGATATTATAATGTACGCAATAGTAGAAATCGCCGGTCAGCAGTTTAAAGTAAACAAAGACCAAAAAATATTTGTACATCGCCAAACAGGAGAAGTGGGTGACAAATTATCATTTGATAAGGTTTATCTGGTTGATAATGATAAAAGTATCAAGGTGGGTACGCCTGTGGTAGATGGTGCTTCAGTGAGCGCATCCATTGTTTCCCATGTCCGGGGTGATAAGGTTTTGGTATTCAAGAAAAAGAGAAGAAAAGGATACCAAAAACTGAACGGTCATCGTCAGGATTTGACACAACTCCTGATCGAAGGGATCACTGTATAGGAATTTGGATAAAAGATAAAATATAAAGAAAAATGGCACATAAAAAAGGCGTCGGTAGTTCTCGTAACGGACGTGAATCCGAAAGTAAACGATTAGGTGTTAAATTATTTGGCGGGCAGGTTTGCAAGGCAGGTAATATTTTGGTCCGTCAACGAGGAACCAAACATAATCCCGGTGAAAATGTAGGTATTGGCCGTGACCATACACTTTATGCTTTGGTCGACGGTACTGTTGCATTCCGTAAAAAAACAGATAACAAGTCGTTCGTGTCCGTTGTTCCTTTTGAAAAGTAACAACAGATACCATTTAAAATAATAAGGTCTCCTGTAGTTACTGCAGGAGATTTTTTGTTTGTACATAAAAATATTGTCTCAAAATTTTATTCATTACTTCCATGCTGACCATAAAATTCATCGAGGAAAATAAAGAAGAAGTGATCCGGTTATTGGCAATCAAAGGTTTTGAAGCGGGGGAGATTATAGAACAATTGCTGGAAACCGATGTATTGCGAAAGAAGATGCAAGTACAGGCTGATCTTATTCAGGCTGAATTGAACACTAAATCGAAAGAGATCGGTGCTTTGATGAAATCCGGTCAGAAGGAAGTTGCAGAAAGAGCCAAATCGACTGTCTCCGAGTTAAAAGAGAAAGCGGGAGCGTTGTTACATGAACAAGAATCAGCTGAGCAAAAATTAAAAGATTTACTGGTACAACTGCCCAATGTTCCGCATCATTCTGTCCCGGTAGGGAAAAGTGCTGCCGATAATGTGGTGGTTCGTTCCGGGGGGCAAGTTCCCGATCTACCGGAAAACGCTTTGCCTCACTGGGATTTG